>JAFPAK010000126.1 GCA_017390825.1 Clostridia bacterium | reverse complement strand
GTATATTTCCGATATAACCCTTTTCTACATAGTTAAAAACGCTATGGTTGGAGGGGGAATGAATGGCATAAAACCCACCAATATGCCGGTAGAGATGTATAATTACTTTTTTAAATCTACTTATAAGGCGCATACAGGCGGGAACTATGAGGATATGCTTGGATACTATGCCACCTATAATCCGTACCGTGCGGTTTACGATGTAAAAGCGGTGGTACAGGAGAAATTTGCAAGTACCTTTAGTCTTGAGGGGCTTGGCTACGTTGAGTTAAACAAAATTGCTTGCACGTATATTCCGGAGGGCGATAAAAAGGTGCAAAGCTTTACCCTCAAGTATGGCAACGTCGATTCTGTATTCACGAATGAAGATATGAACGGAACCTTGTATCTGATGGGTAACCCCGATGGTGAAAATGCATATAATAAAGAAACAAACAGTATGTCCAAAGTGCAACCTCTTAAGTTGTCGGATGTCATTTGTGCGGCTCCTTTCAAAAAGAGTGGGTACCATTACGACTATCCCACTATCCCGAGCAACTTTACGGCTGTGAGCAACGTGTTGGCTAACTCAAAAGATGTGGCGCAAATTATGCTCGAAAAAGGTAATCGTAAATTTGAATTTTATATTTCGAAAACTACCAAGCAAAAGCCATATGTTTCTAATATTTTCGTAACCGATGCGCTGACATTGTTTAGAGCAAACGGCGGATATGAGAAAGGTCTCAAAATTAACGCTATTACGGAAACGATGATGATTTCTCAGTTGGCCAATATGGGTGTCACCAACTTCTGCGGTGAAACGTTCGAGAGCAGAGCGTTCGATGCATATTTAAATTCATTGAAATTTGGCTTTAACCGAACCAATGATTCTGCTATAGCATTGCGTGATATTTTCCTCTATTTCAATAAGTTCTCCACCGATGAACCACCGAAGGAATTGTATCGTGGAAATATAAAATATACCGTGATTTGTGAGATTCCCTATAATCTAACCTCCTATGATGATGCACCAAAGCCCGGTATTTATATCTACGGTACGACCAACCAAAAGGCAGGCGAGCCCATCACGGATTTTGACGTTTCGCTTACCCCATTCTATGAGGGTTACGAAACCGTCCGTACCAAAGAGGGTCGTTCTGTGTGGAGCGAGATTTTGGATTATACCGAGGAGCAAATGAATGCGCATCCCATGAATGCGGCAAAGAACTTGTATGCAGCGTTGCATGACTTTTTCTCTTTCTATACTACTGGTCCAAATTCCA
Organism: Clostridia bacterium; assembly: GCA_017390825.1. The sequence goes on along the minus strand of JAFPAK010000126.1, from coordinate 2,859 downwards.
CATACCAGGATAACGGATACTTCTACGTCCATATCAAAAGAGAAGGCGATTCTCTCAGCAAGCAAAAGCCTTATGTTGGGCAAGTGTATCTGGCTTCGGCCATTGGCGGTGATTTCAAGAGTGAAAAGTGGTCGAGCGTATACGATAAACTTTTCGATATGGGCGCGGAAGCTTGTGTCGACCTCAACCTGAACGAGAATACGACGGTGGGCGGAGAAACCATTCTGATGGGTTACAGCTACACCGCCGATCCCGAGGATGCCATCCGTGACATCTGGGCGTATCACAAGAAGAATCCGCCCAAGAACCTGACCGGCGAAAGCGGCGTTACTTACGATCTAGTGCGGGATCTCGACCTGAACAAGGGGGTAGGCGGCGATTATATTTATCTATATACAACCAAGAACGCTTCCGCAGGCAAGCCCATTATTAGTTTGTCGGGCGGATATAAGGCGGTGGAAAAAGCCTCTACTATGGCATGGTGGGATGAAAACGGAAAAACCGTCAACACCTACTGCGTTAAGAGATGGGGCACAAAATCCTACTCGGATTTGAACAAGGGTGCGGGCGGTAGTTACGTCTACCTGATGTTCGCCAGTATGAACACCTCCTATGAGGGTACCTACACGGCGCCCAACTACGGCAAGGACAAAACCTTTAGCAGAAGCAAGTATAAAAATATAAAGCCCGAAGGATATATCGGCGGTCTCTATGTAATGGATAAGAACACCATCCTGCAGGAGAAGATTGCCGCAGGTACGCTGGCCAAGGGCAGCACCTGCGCTAAGATTACCGATAGCGAGGTAAAAGAGCGACTTCAAGAGATGGGTGCTACCACCATTATCGAAACGCCGATTTGTGTGACCGGCGCCACCTATTTCAAGAACAATAAAAATAAGGTGTATATCGGTTACAGCTACACCGATAAGGTGAAAAACGCTATTCGCGGTATCGCCATCAAGACCGAAATTCTGTCTGTGAACGAGCCGGCAGAATCCATCACCGTGGACGGCAACGCTTATCAGCTGGTGGCGGAAGCCGCTTCCGGCGTCACTACGCTGCCCCGTGCGATCAACCTAATCGGCACGGACAATCAACAGGACGCGTTAGTCCCAAGGATGTATCTTTATTATTCCACCTCTGTGGATAACGAACCTATTTGCGATTTTGCCATCGACAGCAACCCCATCAAGAATGGGTGGCTGACAGCAGCATCGGCAAACGTGAAAGATCCCTTCCTAGACATCCGCGAACAGGCCAAACAGCAATCGGATTGGGCGAAAGCGGATTATCAAGAAAGAGGAGAGTCTTACTACTCGGCTTACAGTTCGGAGTTGAACGTATGGCTTTCGGATATCAGCGAGCTCTTTAACCCTGCTGAAGAAAACTTGACCCCGTTCTATATTCACACTAATCATTATAAAGGCACCACCCTTGAGAAGCAAAACCCCTATATCAGCGAGGTTTTTGTTGCCGTGGGTGACACAAGACATGCGGCACTTGCCGATATGGTACAGTACGGCGCAGACGGTTTTATTGATTGCGATTTGAATCTCAAAGCAGGCGGCGACTTTGTTTATCTCGGCTATAAACGAACCGATAATGCAAAAGAAGCGCTGACAGATTTAGTAGTCTTTGAGGGCAAAAATCCCGAAACTAGTAAGCGACTGGATATCAACGGAAAAAGCGTCAAATACACCTTAGCATCTGAAGTGGACCTCAATAGTAATGCGGGTGGTAAGTGGCTCTATCTCTACTCTTCCGATTCGGCAGATACGGGAAATCCCATCAAAAGCTTACGTGTTGAAGGAAAAACTGTTTCTTACCTCAAGTGCGGCGTAGAAGAAACCACCGTGAAACTTGCCAAAGGAAAAGAGATTACCAATGAGAACATAGATCTGAACAAGAGCGCTGGCGGAGAGTATCTCTATTTGATTATGAATCGTGAAACCACAGCCGGTCACGACTATTCAATACTGAAAAAGACAACGGACGTGCCTGCTACCTGCGGCGAAAAAGGTGCTCTTACAGGGTACTATGAATGTAGCTTGTGCGGCGCTGAAGGCGAAGTTGTGGAGAAGATTTATCCCGCTACCGGTAAGCACACCGACAAAGAGGGCGACGGCAACCACAAGTGTGACGTATGCGGAAAGAAAAATATTACCGCTCACGTGGAAGGCGAGGTTCAAAGGGAGGACGAAGTAGCTTCGACCTGTACGGAGAAAGGTTCCTATCACTTGGTAGTTTATTGCGTAGAGTGTGAAGACGAACTGCGCAATACGGTGCTTTACCTGCCTCTTGATCCCGACAATCATAAGGACGGTAAGGATAAAGATCACAACTGTGATTACTGTGGACTGAAAATCGAGGATCACACCGCAGGTAAGCCGGTTGAGGAAAAACGCGTCGAGCCTACTAAGGATACCGACGGTTCTTACAAAAAGGTTATTTATTGTGAAGAATGCGGTGAGAAGCTCAGCGAAGAAACCATTGTTATTCCGGCTATAAACAAGACAGAACCCGACGATAAGGTTGAACCTGACGATAAGGTTGAATCTGACGATAAGGTTGAACCCAACGATAAGGTCGAATCTGATGACAGTGAATTGGTCGCCTCCTTATTTGGAAAAGGTTCAATTGTAATTATTTGTACCCTCGCAGGTCTTGCTATTTTAGCGGCCATCCTTATTTACACACAAAAAATGAAAAAAGACAATCAAGGAGACAATGATGATGAATAAGTTTTTTAGAAGTGTTTTATCTGTTGTGTTGATTATTAGTATTATTTTAACATCAAGCATTTCGGCGTTTGCTGCAACAGAGGAAGTTTATCTTAGTGACCTGCGCATTATATACGCT
>JAFPAK010000125.1 GCA_017390825.1 Clostridia bacterium | reverse complement strand
TTCAATGCGTATGCGATTTTTATATGTAATAGGTGACATGTTGTATTGTTTTATAAAAAGTCTTCTCATCTGAGATTGGCTCATATAACAAAGCTTTGAAAGATGTTCGGTGCTGAATTTCTCGTTGCAATGTGCATCGATGTATTCAACAGCAGGAGCAATTCGGTTAATTTTTGTAACATTTGAATCAAGCCTTTTTGCAATAATCGAGCAAAGCATATATAAGCAGCCATCTGCTAGAAGACGACCCGAATCTGTGCTGTCCTGAGATGCTGTAATGAGTGTTTTCAAAAGCTCTGCTGAATTGTCATAGTTCTCAAATTTAACAGGACTGCCCGAAAAACGTATATCTTCCGCATTTTTTTGAATATCAAATTCAACCTGCAGACAGTGGGCATCACTGCAAAGAATTTCATAACTATAGCTTGAGCCTTTCGGCAGATAAATAAGGTCACCGTCTTTTGCAACGAAACTGTTTTGTTTTGATTTGTATTCGTAAATACCATTTTGAATAACCATAATAGAATGTTGTGGTCTGCCACTAATGTTGGACTTAAGAATCTTAGGCGAATACTCCATCGCAAACAGCAGCGAAATATTTACGCTGTCTTTAATAGCATTTGTTTTCAAAAAAACCACTTCCAATTCTTTGTTGAGTGAATTATATATTATTTTATTGCTGTTTGTCAAGCATATGCGTGAATTTAATAAATATAAGCATATATTATATATTTTGTTTTATATTTTTCGCAGTATAATAAAAGCAGAATTAAAGTTTGAAAGGAGGAGGTTTTGTGCCGACAGTATTTATAACGGGCGTCAAAAACACAGGCTTTTGCATTGCAGAAAAGTTTGCCAGCGAAGGGTTTGACGTTGCAATATCCACAAGAAAGCTTTCGGATGTTGAGCCGTTAGCAGAAATACTTGCGAAGAAGTACAATATAAAGGCACGAGGATATTCGCTCGAAATGTCAGACGTTGACGATATTAAACGGGTGTTTAGCTGTATCAAGGAGGATTTCGGTTCGCTTGATACATTCGTTGCAAATGCGGCAAATCTCGGCGTAGAAATGGATTTCTTAACTGCCGATGAAGATGAATTTGCAAGCGTTGTAGATGTTAACTTGAAGGGTAGCTTTTTCTGTGCACAGCAGGCGGCACTAATGATGAAGGAGAAAAAATCGGGTTCAATCGTATTTATGAGCTCGGTACACTCGCATCAATGTATTTTTGGCAGAAGCCTTTATACCGCAACCAAAGGCGGAATCAATGCTCTTATGAGGGCACTTGCAATTGAACTTGCACAGTATGGAATACGCTCGAACTGTGTTATTGCGGGTGCAATAAGAACAGATAGATGGGATAATCTCACACAAGAGCAAATTACAGAGAAGCGTGCTAATTGGCCACTCGGACTTGAATCAACGGGCGAGGATATTGCTAACGGCGTATTTTATCTCGGAACTGACTTGTCAAAAACAGTCACGGGAACAGAGCTTACTATTGATTCAGGAATACTAATATCGCTTTTACCTTATAAGGAGGCAAAAAAATAATGAAAATTTCAGATGTTAAAATTTATACCCTTGATGCGTACAGAACTAACTGGGCATTTATAAAAGTAGAAACTGACGAAGGTCTTTACGGTTGGGGTGAGGCATCACTCGGAACCAATGAAAAGGCTCTTGAAGGAATGGTTGATGACCTTAAAAGGTTGGTTATAGGTAGAAATCCGCTTGAAATCGAAAAAATGTGTTTTGAGGTTTACAGAGATATTTATTGGAAGGGCGGCGCTGTCTTGATGTCCGCTATAAGCGGTATAGAGATTGCACTGTGGGATATTGCAGGTAAATTCTTCAACACACCGACCTATAATCTTTTAGGCGGCAAGATGCGTGATAAGGTTAAAATGTATGCCAACGCATGGTTTATTGGTGCAAGAACTCCTGAGGAGTTTGCAAAAAAAGCAAAGCGCACAGTACAGCTTGGAATCAAGGCGCTTAAGTGGGATCCTTTTGGTGCTTCACATATGACTATCAGTAGGGAGCAGCTTGAAAAGAGCGTTAATATCGTTGGTGCGGTAAGAGAAGCGGTAGGCGACAAGGTCGACCTTCTTATTGAGTGTCACGGAAGATTCAATCCTACTACTGCCATTGAGATTTCCCGTGAGCTTGAACAGTTCAAGCCGATGTTTATGGAAGAGCCTTGCGTTCCCGATAATATAGACTCAACCGCTTATGTCCGCGCACATTCAAGAGTGCCGATTGCAGCAGGAGAGCGTGGTTACACAAAATATGCGTTCCAGGAGATGTTCTCGAAGGATGCTGTAGATTATGCTCAACCTGACGTATTCCACACCGGTGGACTTATGGAAGGTAAAAAGATTGCCGCAATGGCTGAAGCAAAGCACATTATGGTGTCATATCACAATCCGTCAGGACCTATTTCAAACGCAGCTATATTGCAGCTTGCTTCAACTGTTCCAAACTTTGTAATTCACGAAATTATGCTTACTGACGGTTCATTCAGAAAGAAGATTACAAACGAGGAGGTTGTATTTGAGGACGGGTATATTAAAATCCCCGACAAACCCGGTCTTGGTATTGATGTCAATGTTGAAGAGGTGCTGAAAAGACCATATACACCGAGAAATCTGCGTCATTACACAGGTGCTGTAACAGACATAAGACCAAAAGACGATACCTTCTATTATTTCAAAGGACTTGAAAATGAAAAATATGAATAAATTTATCAAAGAGCACGGACTCGTAGTAATTTTTAGAGGTGTTGATATATCTAAGGCAGTATCTGTCGCAAAAGCGGTTTATGATGGCGGAGCAAGGGTTGTTGAGGTCGCTTTTAACCCGTCGGACGCAGATACAGTTAGTAAAACTACCGAGCTTATAAAAACAATCAATGAGGCTATGGAAGGCAAGTTGCTTGTCGGTGCGGGAACGGTAATTTCAAAGGAATATGTAACTGCCGCTTATAATGCAGGCGCAAAATTTATTTTCTCTCCTAATGTTGATACAGAGGTTATCCGCTTGACAAAGCAGCTCGGTCTTGTTTCAATCCCCGGTGCATTTACACCATCTGAAGTTATGACGGCTTACAATGCAGGTGCCGACATTATAAAAATGTTTCCCATCACGGTCAACGACGTTGACTATGTAAAGGGAATTACACGTCCTTTGTCGCACATCCCCTTTATATGCGTTGGCGGCACAGACCTTGATACGATTGAAGCATTTATCAAGAGTGGCGCACAGGGTGTTGGCACCGGAATATCAATTTTAAAGCCCGAACTTATTGAAAACGAGGACTATGCTGCAATCAGCGAGCTTACTAGACTTCATCTTGAAAAAATAGCTGCTGCACGCAAAGATAAGGAGAGTTTATAATGAAAATTACTTGGTTAGGTCAGGCAGGTTTTTTGCTTTGTGCTGACGGTGTAACAGTTGTTATTGACCCGTATTTATCAGATAGCTGTCATAAGGTAAATCCGTTGTTATATCGCAGATTTCCTGTTGACGAGCAATTTTTAAAGCTTTGTCCCGACGTTATAGTGCTCACACACAATCACCTTGACCATACTGATCCGGAAACGCTTGATTACTATTTGAAGGATAAATCAGGTGTCACGGTGCTTGCTTCTGAGAACGCATGGAACAAAGTAAGAGAATATAAAGGCGGCAATAATTACGTTATGTTCAATGCGGGCACCGAATTTACCGTCAAGGGTATCACCTTCAAGGCGGTTTATGCAGAGCATTCTGATTCTGCCGCAATCGGTGTTGTGATTGAATATAATAACAAAACATACTATTTCACAGGTGATACGCTTTACAATAAGCGTGTGATTGAGGAGGCACCCAAAGGTGCCGAAGCAGTGTTTTTGCCTATCAACGGCAAGGGCAACAATATGAATGTATATGACGCAAAGCGTTTTGTTAACAAAACTTCTGCTGCTTTTGCGGTTCCTTGCCATTTTTCACTTTTCGATGATATCGATGCTAAAGAAGAATTTAATATTGAAAACGCTGTCATTCCGACTCCTTTTGAAGAAATACAATTTTAAGCAATATTATAAGCTTCAAGATTTACTAATATTATCGTAATATTGTTGACGAAAACAAGTTTTTTGCTATTATAAGTGTAGAGACTCGGTTTTTGGAAAGTCTACAAGGGAGAATGCGTCACCGACTGTAAGCGCGTTTGAGATGAATAGTACGTTTGAGAACACTCTGATTTTTATAAAACTTAATAAAAAGAGGGTACGCTTCTTGCGAATCAAAGCGGGT
>JAFPAK010000124.1 GCA_017390825.1 Clostridia bacterium | reverse complement strand
CATTTTCGTATCATTTAGCAATGGCTGTTCCGATTGTTCTTCATTGATTATGCTTTGAACATCCTCAAGAAAATCTTGGGCAACATCCTTCGCATTCATATCTTCCCACCGATTATATACTACAAAGCCGACCGAGCATAGCAGACAAACCACGCCTAAAAAAACGCAGACTGCACCTATCCATTTACGCATTTGTTTTCCTCTTTTTCTGCAAAAGCACTATCCCAACGGCAATTAAAATCATACCGCCACCCGCTAATACGGGAATCGGCCATATTAATTGACCTGTTTGTATTAGGGTTGATGTATTGGTGACTGTAAAAACGTAATCTTCTTGCTTATAGGTGGCGGTAAAACCTTTTGGGATATTCACTTCTTTGATGCTGTAGGTGTCGCTCTCCGGCATATCGGCATAGGTTATCTGCCAATTGTTTTGTGCATTCAGGATTGCCGTCTTTACGACACTCCCGTTTTTAAGCAGTTGAACTGTAACACTCTCTGCCGCCTCAGTAGATTTATCCGTATTCCACACCTTTTTTATGGTGATTGAAACTAATCTTGCAACCTCTGTTTTTGGAGAAGCATTTACCTTGTACAGATATTCGCCATCCTTTTCATTGGGAACTGTTACAAGAAAAGGTGTGCAAGGAGCAAAGCCTTCTACTGCACCTGTCTGTTTGATAAAATACAGACCCAAAGGAAGTCCGTTACACAGCGCCGTCCCATCAATATTGGTAGTTATTTTAGTGGAAGGTACATTATGTTGCGAAACGAATGCATCAAGTTTTGTTGCAAGTTCCGTATCATCGATTGCGGTGTCAAACTGTTTGAAATCGTCAGTATAGTCATACATCAAATTTCCGTCGTCATCCAGCAGCACAGTTGCAACATAATATACGCTAAGTTCTGCCCCAACAATGGCTTCATTTTGTTTTTTATCTGTGAGAGTTACAGATATGGAACCTGTCAAATCCGGATTATATTCTTCGGCAAAAACCGTATAAGAACAAGTTAAAACAAGAAATATCGTTAAACAAAAAATTATAATTTTACGACTCATTTTCTGCTCCTCCTTCCTCTTTTTTAGTGTTCTTGGTGTTTTCCTGCGGTGCTCTGTATTTTACTAACAAATGAATAAGTAAAACAAGAAGCATCGGCGCGGCAACTGCCGGAGTTACCAATAGCGGTTCAATGCGAAAAGCTTCGTTAGAAACATAAATAATAGGCTTTTCCTTGATAGTTTCAATCCTTATGCCTCGCACTACCAGGCGATGGGTATTAATTCCGTAAGGTGTGCAAGTAAATAAGGTGCAGTAGTCGCCACCTTCGATTATCTGCATATTTGAAACATCGTTAGGTTCTATTATTTTAATAAAATCAACTTGGTAGGTTAGCACTTGGTCCAAGACAACAATTTGAAAAGTATCGCCCAATTCTACACGATCCAAATCTGTAAACAGTTTAGAACTCGGCAATCCTCTGTGGGCAGACATAATGCAGTGGGTATTTTCGCCACCAACCGGTAAACTGCTGCCTTCCAAATGACCTACACCCTTGTTTAGCACGGCGTCTGATGTTCCGTGATAAATCGGAAGTTCCACGCCGATGCGATCAATTTTTAAATATCCGATCATATCATTATCCGTTACAGAAAGGGTTTCGTAGTATCCCGGTACATTTTTGTAATCAATCAACGGATAATTCGTTTCATACAGTGCCTTATTATACGCATATGCATTTTCAAAAATAGATTTGTAAACATCTTCATCCAGATTTTCTAAGACGGATTCATAATTTGTAACAGCGCGACTTTGAGTTTTACTATTCCAGTAATCACTAAGTGTAGGATATAACAGAATGCAGATGCCTACCAAAAATCCAAGAGTTAAAAATATTACTGTTTTATGTTTTCTCATAGGCATCTCCTTTCTGTTATATGATAAACGGGAGAAGAGGAGATACCTCTCCTCCCGTTTTAAGACATTGGTTTTTTAAAAGATTAGTCAGTATAAACAGACATCTTCTTATGAGTGATAAGGAACACAGCAAAGCCGATAGCAAGCAAAGTGCCAATAGTGATTAACCAGAAGGTACCCATGCCACCGGTAGAGGGCAACACAACGCCCTTGCTGTTGTGAACAACGGTATAGGTCAGGTCATAGGTGATCTCCTTATGAACACCGTCGGTCTGCTGAATGTCAGCAACCTTACCATTTTCGTCGGCGAAGATAGTGAAGGAGCGGATATCTTCGCCTGCCTTGAACTCTACAGGCTGAGTTAGTGCGTTATAGCCTGCAGGGGCTTCAACTTCCTTGAGGTAGTAAGTGCCTTCCTTCAAGCCAAGAATAACCAACTTACCGTTTTCCTGAGAAACGACCAGGTTGTTCTGCTCAATTGCATTATCCTTCTCGTCTTTCAGATATTCCTCCAGGTGTTTCTCATACAGCATACGAGCAGTCTCCTGATCAAGACCGCTGGTGGATTCAGCCACCGTATACAAGCTATCGACAATGTACACACCCTTGATATCGGTGGGGATCACAAAGACGGGCTGGGTACATTCTGCATCCTTATATACACGGAACTTAGCGCCGGCCAGGTTCTCACGGGTAGCGATATCGTCCTTGAGCAAGCCAATGCCGTAAACATAGGTCACAACCTCTTCGGGCTTGGTGGTCAGGGTCTCGTGTGTGCTGGTCCAAGAAGCGTAAGCCTTGTTGAAGCGATTGCCGTGAGTAGTGTCGCCAATGGCAGCATTCGCTTCAACAACTGCATTATAGGTAATCTCCACGGTAACGGGAGAAGTGAAATTGAAGTCAGCATTCTCAGGGAAGTTGATGGAATAAGTATTGGGCTTATCATCGGTGCTAACGATTTCGGTAATAGAATGGTCTTCCATCCAGGGAATGGTAATTCGGAACTTATCGGTGTCAAGGTGCACCAAATACCATTGGGCATTGTCACGAGTCTTTCGATCTTCAGTTAGGTATTTCCAGCTGTCAGGATGATCTGACTCCGCATTTAAAAACTCCCAATTATCGGTATTTTTACCACCCTGAGACAGATAGTAGCCTCTGGGAAGTTCTTTGCCGCCAACAACAACCTTGAAGCTATTGAACTCGGCCCAGATAGCATCGCCCTTTTCATCGTGGATCTGGTAGTACTTGATCTTGTTCTCGCCGTCGTAGTTAGTAGCCTCAAAAGAGATCTTATAAGTAACCTCGTCGGCGATATTAGCGGAGTTGGAATCACCCCAAACAGGTTTGCCTTCTTCGTCCACACCAATCTGAATCGACTTATCAAAGCCGCCGCCGGGTTCCTGGTTCTTATCAATTACCTCAACATCAGGGGTGTTGGAGTTAATGGTTACGGTAGTACCCAAGGTACTGGTGATCAAATAGTAGCCGTAGGGCAGGTTCTCAAACTTTACTTCATCAGTAGTTGCTTCAACAGGTTCAACTGCAGGCTTGTAATCAGCATCTTCATCAGCCACTAGCTCGGTCAGATGCTTTATCAGTTCACTGTCGTTAACACCTTCTTTTTTGGTAACAGAGCCGGTGTTGGCATTGTATACAAAGAAGGGATTTTCAGTTTTGCCGTCAGTGCCGAACAATACAGTGAAGAACTGGTTGTCGGTTGCAATGCTGTAGGAAACTGCATCGGCAGCACCGTCGGCGCCTTTTTTGATACTTGCATCAAAAATCTTATAGACCCTATAGGTTTCGTCGATGGTTGCGTTGGTGATGGTAATGGAGCCGTTGGTCTGAGCCGCAAAAGCGGTAATGCTCAGGGAAAGAAGCATTGCCAGCACCATAAGGATGGATAAAAACTTTTTCATGGTAATTTTCCTTTCTAAAATAATTTTTTTATAATTTTTGGAATCAGTCAGGCGCATAAAATATGTTTTACGCCGTTTGGGGAGGCTTTATTTCCTAAACCTCCTTCCATATCTGCGCCTCAAGCTGAATCCGTATACAAGCGGGCCAATCACAAGGGTTAGTCCGCATAGTATATAAATGGGAGTACCTATACCGCCGGTGGATGGTAGTTCCACATTAGCGGGATAGTTAACAATATCAATTAGGCCGATTTCCTCAAAAGGAATACGAATGGCCTCTTCATCTATCAAAAGCTTGTTACATTCGATACACGCATCCCCTGTATCATTACAGAAGCAGAACCAATGTTTAGTATCATCCAGTTGATATGCAATGGGGGGTTGAATTTCTTGTAAATAGTAAAGTTCATGCTCGCGTAAAATAATACCTTGGATAATATCTGTCTGGAATGTAAGTTTGCCATTAGCATCTGTTATGCCGGTAGTGATCAAACCACCTTGTGCATTGTAAAGACCAAACGTTGCTCCCGGAAGCGGTTCTCCCGTTAATGCACAGGTCTTGAACATATCCACCGTATAGCTTTTTGCAGCAATATTGATATCAGCATAGACCTTTTCTACTGCATTGTCCGTAACCTTTTCGCCCCAAAGTGTAATGTTTGCAGAGTTACTGTACTTAATCGCACCGGATACTTGTTCAGGCATGATAAGAGTCGTATCATAATCAAGTATATACATTACAGGTTGGGGATTCAGGATCACAATATCAAGCACGTGGATTTTTTTACCTGCAGAATCTGTTTGATTTCCTGATCCATCATAAGCAACTGTAAAGTCCACGCCTTGATGCAACACACTTGTATGACCATTTGCATTTTCGGTTGTGATAACAAGCGAACCGCTTATGTAGGCTAGAGTGTCCGTCATAACGTCGTGAATTGTTAAAGGCGAACCATTTGTCAATACCAGTTTTGCTTCGTTGACTGTGATTTTATAGTGGGCGGTATAGCCGTTAAAGTCATGAGTCAATTGTTTTTCAAACAGATTAGGAATGGTAATAGTTGCATCATCGTAGTCTACCTGAATCGATGTACTGCCGTCCGTCATATAGTAAAGTTGGGCAAGGTTATTCAATTGATAACCAAAAGAGCCGTAGCCTTCAACTAGAGACATATCCTCGGTTTTGTAGACAAAGGTAAAT
>JAFPAK010000123.1 GCA_017390825.1 Clostridia bacterium | reverse complement strand
TACATATCAGCATACTCTTTATACTGTTCCTCGATCTCCTCTGCTGTGGGATCAAGCTTTTCAAGATCTGCAACCTTTTCAAGTGCAAGGCGGATCTTGACCTGCTTTTCAGACTGCTCTTTGTACATATCACGGATGCCCTGAATATCTCCACCCATATATTTTACATACTGCTGGAGGTTAAGCCCCTGCATCTGGAGTGAATAGTCAAACTCACGAAGATTATCATCAATTCTTGACTCGATCATAGCAGCAGGGATCTCTGCTGTCATATTTTCAACGAGTTTATCAAGGATCTGTGATTCAACTGCAGTTTCAGCTTCCTTTTCCTTGCGCTCTGCAGCCTTCTTATTAAGATCTGCTTTAAGCTCATCAACTGTATCAAACTCGCTGATATCCTTAACAAATTCATCATCAACCTCAGGAAGCTCACGAACTTTTATCTCATGAAGCTTGCACTTGAATACAGCTTCCTTACCTTTAAGTTCCTCTGCATGATAATCCTCAGGGAATGTAACATTTACATCGAACTCATCATCAGTATTGTGACCAACGATCTGCTCCTCAAAGCCGGGGATGAACTGACCTGAACCAAGCTTGAGCGAATAGCTTTCAGCCTTACCGCCTTCGAAAGCCTCACCGTCAACATAACCGTCAAAATCAAATACAACTATATCGTCCATAGCTGCTGCTCTGTCTTCAACAGTAACCATTCTTGATGCACGCTCTCTCATGCGCTCGATATCAGCAGTAATATCTGCTTCTGTTACTTCAACAGAAGGCTTTTCAGCCTCAAGACCCTTGTATGATGAAAGCTCTACCTCAGGCTTAACTGTTACCTTAACTGTAAATGTGAAGCCTTCTTCCTTGCTTACTGATTTGAGTTCAGACTCAATATCATTAAAATCAACGATCTCAATACCTGCTTCTTCAGCGGCCGCATCTACTGAAGGTGCAAACAAATCATTGATAGCATCCTCATAGAAGAAATTTTCACCGTACATCTTTTCGATGATACCGCGTGTAGCCTTACCCTTACGGAAGCCCGGAACAGAAATTTTCTTTGCATTCTTTTTGTAAGCAGCGTTACAAGCGGCTTCAAAGGTTTCAGCATCTACTGAAATTTCCATCTCGTATCTGTTAGTATCGACCTTGTTTGATGATTTTAAACTCATAATTTACATCCTTTCATCACGGACTCGCCGGTCCGTACACATTAATTGCGTTATTTTTAATCGCTCAACATACATTATATCATATTGAGTTTAGTTTTTCCACATATTTTTTAAAAATTTTCAAATTATTTTTACAGGAGTAAAATCCACCATATCTGCGCTGACACAACGAAAGTGAATTCCGTCATACACGCCGTTGAAGGCTTTGAAATAGGAGCCACGGTGAATATGTCCGTAATAAACCTGTTTTACGTCATATTCCCTGATAACATCCAATATCTCATCACAGACCGCACCGTGCACAACGGGAGGATAATGCAAAAACACCGTAGGATCTGCATTGCCAACGCTCCTCGCCGCATCAAGTGAAAGGCGGAGTCTGCCTGCTTCGCGTGCGATGATCTTTTCATCGTGCTCACTTCCCGGCTCTGTGAGCCAACCACGACTACCGGTAATACAAAGCCCCTGCTCATTATAACAGCTGTTATGCAGAAAACTTATAGTATCGAATTTATTATCCGCTAGGTATGCATTCATTTTTGAAATAGATTGCCACCACAGATCATGATTACCCTTTAAAATTATCTTTTTACCAGGCAAGGAATTGATGAATGAAAAATCCTCAAATGTATCGCACAAATGCATTGCCCACGAAATATCTCCGGGCATAACTACTACATCTTCATCACTTACGATAGCACGCCAATTCCTTTCAATTCGCTCTACATAGTTCTGCCACCCTGCAAATACCTCCATGGATTTATTTGCTGATAGTGACAGATGTGTGTCCGACATAGCAAAAACCGACATATCGCACCTCCTTTTACTATCATCTAAAAACCAGAAAATCGGCGGCTTCCGCCGCCGATATCAGTTAAGCTTCAGTTATTTAAGAAAATTCTTGATAAAGTCTGCCATCTGCTCCTTATCAACACAGCCTGTGTGAAGCACCTTCTTTTCCTTCAAGCCTGCAAGCGGAGCAGGAATGGGAGTTGAAGTAACACTTGAAAGCTTATCGACAGTTTCAAATTCATCCTGTGGAATATCCGAATCACAAACTGCTTTAAGTACGCTTGCAGAGAACTTATAAGCAGATGCAGTCGAAGCTATAACAGTCGGCGTTTTGTCACCGGTTGCCTCAACATAATCATCATAAACCTTGATAGCAACAGCAGTATGAGTATCACAAAGATATCCGTATTTATCCATCATCTTTCTGATGGTGGCCGCAGTCATTTCATCATCGCAGCAGCCTCCGTAGAACTCGTTACTAAGCTTGTTTGCAACAGCTTCGTCCACCTCATAAACGCCGTCGCTGTTAAGAGCGCTCATAAGAGCTGATACCTTATTTTCATCTCTGCCATACAATTCAAACAAAAGACGCTCAAGATTGCTCGAAATAAGGATATCCATCGAGGGTGAAGTAGTGGTATAGAACGGACGGTTGCGATCATACTTGCCGGTGTTGATAAAATCAGTAAGTATGTTATTCTTATTTGAAGCACAGATGAACTTACCTACCGGAATTCCCATCTGCTTAGCGTAGTATGCAGCGAGGATATTACCGAAGTTACCTGTGGGAACTACTACATTAAACTTCTCACCATAAGCTATCTTACCGCTCTTTATAAGATCACAGTATGCAGAAACATAATATACGATCTGCGGAACGAGTCTGCCGAAGTTGATGGAGTTTGCAGATGAAAATTCCATTGAATTTGCCGCAAGATACTCTTTCATATCGTTATCAGCAAAAATGCGCTTAACACCTGTCTGTGCATCATCGAAATTGCCTTTGATAGCGCAGACCGCAACATTGCTGCCTTCCTGCGTTGTCATCTGAAGTTTCTGCATGGGGCTTACGCCGTCCTGCGGATAGAATACAATGATCTTTGTGTTTTCAACATCCGCAAAGCCGTCAAGTGCTGCCTTACCGGTATCGCCGGAAGTAGCGACGAGAATGACCATAGTCTTACCTTTTGCCGCGCGTTTTGCAGATGTAGTGAGAAGAAATGGTAAAAGCTGTAAAGCCATATCCTTAAATGCACAAGTAGGTCCGTGCCAAAGCTCAAGAATGTTTGCATAGCCCTCGATAGATGCAAGCGGTGCGGGCTGTTCATTGTCAAATGTGCCGGTATATGCGCCGTTTACGCAATACTCTATCTCATCAGCAGTAAAATCGGTAAGATAAAGAGAAAGCACCTCAACAGCTCTCTGCTTATAATCCATATCAAGCATCGCCTTGATCTTATCTTCGCTTATCTTTGGAAATGAACCCGGGACAAAAAGACCGCCTTCCTCCGATATGCCCTGACATATTGCTTTTGATGCAGTAATACTCTTTTTTGCTCTTGTACTTGTAAACTCCATTTAAGTTTATCCTTTCCTCTGTTTTTCAACAGTTATATTTTAATGCCTAATCAGTTATTTGTCAAAGTTTTTTACAAAACTCATAACAATTTTGATAAAATACTTTATTACAGAGTGTAAAGCCGAACTTTTTTGTTAATTCTGACCATAAATTCTGCATATCGCAAACGCTTTTGAACCGTTCATCCATATCGGCACCATCAAAATCAGTACCGAATGCAACATGATCCTCTCCCGCAACATTTATGGCATGGTCTATATGTGCTGCGATATCATCATAGTTATCCTCATAATCGCCTAGAAAAACCGGATACAAATTTATACCGACAATACCGCCCGAATGTGCAATAAGCCGTATCTGCTCATCCGTAAGATTACGTCGGTGAGGATACACGGAGCTACAATTTGAATGAGTTGCAATGAACGGTTTTGAACTGATAGAAACGAAATCATAAAAGCTTTTCTTATTCATATGAGATACATCAACGGTAATGCTATGACTTTCAAGCTCCTTCACCACTCTTTTACCAAAGTGTGACAAGCCTTCTTCGGTATCAGCACCTCCGGCAATTCCGTTATATCCATTCCAGCAAAGCGACGCAATCTTTACTCCGCATCCGCAAATCAACGGTATATTGGCGGTATCGCCTTCAATACAGCTTAAATTCTCAACAGACAAATACGCTTGTGTTTTTCCGAAATCGGCATTTTTATAGATTCTATACATCTGCAAAAAACGGTTCAGCGCACCGCTTTTGTTATATTTATCATGAATAAATGCTGCAAAAAACTGTATTGAACTGTCAAACTCATTCAAACGCTTTATGTCAACCGCACAATCGTTTTTGAATATATCCTTGCCCTCGTCAAGACAACGGCTCAAAGTATCGCAGTGTAAATCGGCGTAATTTATAATATTTCATCTCTTTCTCAAGCATCAAATGCATTTTCAATATGATTGATTTCTTTGAGATGAAAACCAAACTTGGATTTTATGTAAACTTCAACAACATCAAACCTTGGCTGTTTTTCAGTTTCGTTAAGCGAAAGATACTGCATCGCAGTAAGGATTATTTTCTTCTGCTTCTTTGCGTTAACAAACTCTTTCGCCTCGGCGATAGACTTATCGTTTCTTGTTTTCACCTCAACAAATATTATATATTCGTTATTTTCTGCGATTATGTCTATTTCACCGAAACGGGAATGATAATTCATTGCAACAATGTCATATCCCTTATCCGCAAGCATTTTTGCTGTGAGCTGTTCGCCTGATATACCGCTACTGTTTTTCATCATTTTGAAAGTATCTTTCCGATAAATGTGCGACGGTGTATCTCGCACGGTCCGTACTCTCGCAGAAGCTCACAATGCAATGCAGTACCATATCCCTTGTGCTTTTTAAACTGATATTCGGGATATTTATCAGCAAGCTCGGTCATAAGCCTATCTCGGGTGACCTTGGCTAAAATCGACGCTGCCGCAACAGACATAGATTTTGCATCGCCTTTAACAACCGCACAACTGTCAACTGTAAGCTGTGGCGGAATACGGTTACCGTCGATAATAGCAAAATCGGGTTTAACATCAAGAGCTTCAACCGCAGCGGTCATTGCCTCATATGTTGCATTAAGTATATTTATCTCGTCAATACGCTCATTATCAACAAGGCAAACTGCATAGCTGAGTGCCTTTTCCCGTATTACATCAAAAAGAGCTTCTCTTTTCTTTTCGCTCAGCTTTTTTGAATCGTTAAGTCCGTCTATTTCAATGCCATACGGCAAAATGACAGCGGCAGCCGCAACCGGACCTGCAAGAGGTCCTCGGCCGGCCTCATCAACACCGCATATATTTGAATAGCCTTTATCGAGATATTCTTTTTCAAAACTGTAATCAGGCATCTGCTTTCTCCAAAGTGATCTTTCCAATCTTTCCGTTACGGAATTCCTCAAGCACCATTGCAGCCGCACGCTCTGTGTTGACATCGCCGCCTCTGGCCTTCATTCCGCGTTTTTTACCAATCTCGCAAAGCAGATCATAGCTGTCAATATAATCAAGCTCACAGTCAAGCTTGTAGCGTTCATACAATAAATCAGCGTAATCCGCTTTCAGCACATTTAAAAGTCCGCAAGCAAGCTCCTCTGTGTCAAGAATAGCATCCTTGATAGAACCGCAATATGCAAGATGCTCACCGACGGTTTTATCATCAAATTTGGGCCACAACACACCGGGTGTATCCATTACCTCGATACCGTCACCGATCATAAACCATTGGTTACCTCTTGTAACACCGGGACGGTTTTCTACCTTCGCCTTATTGCTTCCTGCAAGACGGTTGATAAATGATGATTTGCCGACATTAGGAATACCTACTATCATAACACGCAGCGTTCTTCCCGTCATACCCTTTGCGGCAAATTGAGCAGTACGCTCTTTTAAAATAGATTTTACTCCGCTCTTAAACTTATCAAATCCCTTACCGTTTTTACAGTCGATAGGAACGGTAAGCTCCGCTTCCTTGTTCAAGCGCTCTATCCAGAGCTTTGTCTGCTCCTCGTCGGCCATATCGCTTTTATTAAGCAGTACTATACGCGGTTTGGTTTTTACCCAATCGTTAAGCTCAGGATTGCGGCTTGATATAGGAATTCTCGCATCAATTATTTCTGCAACTATGTCGATCAGCGGAAGCTTTTCACCTATAAGCCTGCGGGTCTTCGCCATATGACCCGGAAACCACTGTATATTATAAATGTTTTCCACAAAAACTTCTCTCTTTCAAAATGTTTCAGAACAATTCAATAGAATCAAAAGGATATACTCTTGCAACCACCTTACCTAAAAGATAGCGTGTATCAACAAAGCCGATATCACTTCCGCGGCTGTCGTGCGAGTCAAGACGATTATCACCAAGCACGAACACGCAACCGTCCGGTACAGTATGTTCACCGTAAAAACCCTTATTATCTGTTATGCCGTCTTTAGTATAGGTCTCCTCCTGCTTAATACCGTCAACATATAAATATCCGTCTTCTATCTTGACCTTCTGCCCTTCAAGTGCAACCACTCTTTTAACAATTGGCTGATTGCTCTGCATTTTCAATGATTCAACATCATTTTTAACATCACGAGAAACAATAACTATATCCCCTGCTTTAGGTGTATAATCACAGCTTGAAATGATCAGCTGATCGTTATTATGAAGTGTGCTTTCCATTGACTCACCGTCAACACGAACCTTGCCTAAAAAGAAAGTGAAAACAAGCACAACTGCTACAAGTACAACAACAAGCGAATCCATCCAATCAAACAAGTACTCAACGAGGCTTGCTTTTTCTTTTTCCTTTTTCTTGACCTTCACTTTTTTAGGCTTCTCATTTAATATCTCTGACAACTGCGATCACCGAACCATCTATGTAAATTTTGTTAGTTGATTAACCTTATCTTATATTGTAACACAAATCTATCAAAATTAAAAGAGAAAAAGGAACGAAAAATTCGTTCCTTTTTAAACTTTTTATGAACTTATTTGAGTTTCTGCTTAAGTTTAGCAGCCTTACCAACGCGGTCACGGAGATAATAGAGCTTGCTGCGGCGTGCTTTACCGTAGCTTACTACCTCAACTTTTGCAACATTGGGTGAATGTACCGGGAATACACGCTCGATGCCGCAGCCGTATGCTACACGGCGAACTGTGAAGGTTTCAGCGATGCCGCTATTGTTCTTAGCGATTACGATACCCTCGTAAACCTGAATTCTTTCCTTCTCACCCTCGCGGATCTTTACATGCACCTTAACGGTTGAACCGATAACGATCTCGGGTGCATCCTTTTTCATGTTTGACTCAACAAGATTTTTGATTGCGTCCATTTTAAATTTCCTCCTATAAATATTCTCAGGCATTCATACTACGCAACCGTACAGAGGACTACCCGCTTCAATGTGTTGACCCGAAGGCCCTCGCATTGACCCCACCCGAATAGGATCGGTGAAATCAAAAGCTTATATAGTTTATCACAATAACAACCGTTTGTCAAGCAGTATTTCAAAGAAATTTCTCAAAATGTAAAAATGCTTTCAAGGCTGTCTATTAGCCACGGAAAATAATTGGTCAGAGCGGTGCCGAAACCATAATAATTAACAGTTGGCATAAGGCTCAGTAGTGCAGTTCCTATAAACAGCAGCATTACTGCAACGACTGAAAATGCGGAGTGTTTTTTATAGGTAAGCCAACGATTGAGGAAATAGAAAGCCGCAACTGCGCACAATGGCAGGATCTCCACGATATAGCGAAATACCACCCCGCCCATACAATGCACGGCAAATGCAACAGAAACAGAAGTTACAAGTGCTGTTGCAAAGAACCAATTCCTAACACTATTCTCCCTGGATTTTATCAGCATATAGGAACAACCGAAAACTCCCAGAAATATCGCAGGGAAATTAATCATTCCGCCGGATGCATCACAGTAAACATACTGACCGTAATTATTAAGACTTCTGACAGAATAGGTAAGATACGGGAAGTTTCCGTCTACATTAAGTTCTTGCAGGAATATGTGATACAAAGCAGACGGGAGACGAGACAACGATATCTCGTTTGCAGAAACATCGCTCACCGTTATCTGATATGTTGAGCCGAACTCAAATGCAGAGCCAAAGCGTGCATAGTTAAACCACATAAGCGTTGCTGCACCGGCAGCAAGAGGCACTGCAAATGATATTATACTTATAAGCTTTGTTTTAATTTTAAGTGCTTTATCACGAAGTATTGCGATATACAACGGTACAACACATAAAAGCATCAAAGCAGTAGTCGGTCGTGACCCTGCGCATAGCACAGCAAAAATTCCTGAAAGCGCAAGGTAAACATATTTAAGTGCAGGTCTTTTTGCGTCATAAGCGCAAAGTGAGAAGAAAATGACTGCAAACATATTCGCCAGTGCAGATAGAATAGCAATTGTGTACATTGCGCTGAAAACGCACAACGCCATAATTCCTGAACCAAGCCCCAGCATAACAAGTCCCGAAAGCAGACCCAAAAGATTGCAGCGTGGTATAAACAGCTTTGTCAGTTTCACCGCCGCTAAAAATAAAAACAGCAGAATTTCTAATGTCAGAATCGAAGTAACTGCGGCATCACACGGCATCATACCCGTAGCAAGATAATACGGGGCATAAACGGTGAACACCGGAACGATGCCAAAATAACAATAATATTTACCGTTGTAATATGAATGATCCCAATTGCTTGATACATTCTCTGAATAACGCAGATTCCAATCATACGGATTAACAAGTGTGTCAAGCCTTTCATCAGCACTTATATCAAGGTCAAGCCTTCCTTTATTCAAAGCATCATATTGCTTGATATAAATGGATGCATACTGCACATCATCAGGGTTATATTCAACCGCATCCTTCCAAGACATAGAAAGAACAGATATAGGTATCACCGTACACAGTATAAAAACCGCAAGTATCGAGATAAAATGGGTAACTTTTTGCGGTTGGTAAACAATACTGTACAATTTGAAATGCTTTATACATAAAATACTCAGCAATATCAAAAACAAAATTACCATTCGGATATACGACAAATCAAGCGATTTGCCAACCACTGCCGAAACGCCGGATACAGTTATATCAGATTGCATGTCCCGAAACTCTAATTTAAGACCGGTAAGCTCGTTATAAGGTGATATGGGTATCTGTAATTCCTGTGTAGTCTTATAAAACCGTTTTGAATAAGCAGTTTGAAAATAATTTACGCTTGCTTTATCTGTGTAAAGCACGGTCACATATCCCGAATTAGTAGCCTTGGCATCAATATTGATGCGAATATATTCAACATCTGTAATACTGCAATCGTATGTAAGCGTTCCGTTGCTTGATATACAATATATATTGTTTTGTGCATCAACATTTGAACTGATTTCAGCATTCAAGAGTTCTGTCGTTACTCTATTCTTAAATGCACTTACATTGAAAACTCCGACCTCAAGCACGATAATAAGCGGAAAAATAACTGCAACTGATTTAATAAATCGCTTATTATTACAATTTTCACCGCTAAGCAAAAGAGCACACGCCGCACTTAATAAAAAGTAAAACAGAGAAAATGCCGTATTAAACGCAGTAAAGCTATTATCAAGACACAGCTTTATATACGCTTGTGCAACGGTAAGAAGCGCCGTATTCGCAAAGCACAGCAGTATATACAAATATGTATCTATCTTCCCTATCTTCATTTTAACCGAAGGGATAAATACCACCGCATAAACAGCTATGTATATTATAAGTGCCACAATTATTCCAATAAGCATTGTGTTTACCCTCTTTTTTTCGTTGATATCATAATAACACAAATAAAGCGTTAATGCAACAAATGTCACCGATTTACTTTTCTTTTGAAGATGCACGATGATTTTGCTAATTTTCAGCAGGAAAACTAAAAACTGATACAAAACAAAAATCAGCCGGAGAGCGTGATGCTCCCCGGCTTTTCCTTTACCTCAAATCCTCGAAATTAATCCAAGTGTCTTTGCCGACACGGATCTTATTGCCCTTGATGTCCCAAACTGAAACCTTTGGACGCAGCATTGTATATACCTGATTTTTCTTCTTACCGAAATAGCTGTAGAAGTCTCTGCCCTTGATGCTGTTCGTGCCGTAGCGTTCGTCACCACGGTAAGCCGTTGCTCTGCCGCCGTTATCGAGATGCACCGCACGCTCTGAAATGTACGCAACACCGTTGATGCCGAGGTCCTGTGCAGCACAGCATATCTTCCACGAAGGTATTACTTTACCGTCCTTGCCGTAGAATACAGCATCGACCGCTTTGCCTGAAACATGCGTACCGTTTCCGTTGCCGCCGACCGCTTTATCGTGAGCAGCTGTTCTATATCCACTATTGATGATTACTTTTGTACATTCAAACACGGTATAGAGCTTTTCTAGAAAATCAAGTATTACAGTATCTACTTTGACTAC
>JAFPAK010000122.1 GCA_017390825.1 Clostridia bacterium | reverse complement strand
TTTCTCCTGCTTCAATACCGCATCTGTGATTAATAATGCGGATTCTGCAACCATCCACGCCATTGAAGTAAGTCCGTATTGTGTTCTTATCTGCATAACTTCAGCTTCGTTCAGTTCTCCGAGATCCCTGAGGACTAAAACAAGTAAACTAAGTTCGTATTTGCTTTTCAGGTCTTTCACAATCAAGGCTGTTTGTTTTGCTTCTTCGAGCTGTCTTTTCAGTTCTTTTATTTTCTCCATATCCGCCATCATCTTTAAACTCCTTACAAGGATAATTTCGAGAGCGTTCTAAGCATCTCGGATAATTAATGCAATTATCACATGTCAATTTAATTTTCCCCTTTGTAGCCGCTCAAAACATGAAAAAACTTCCGGCAGGTTTCGCAACCTGAATCTTTAAGCATTGGAAGGATCGGAGCGAGATTTTTCATCCGCTCATGAGCTTCGTTCCAACTTTTCAGTTTTAACACATTCTGTTCGTACTCTTTGATTATTCTTACTTTTTCCCGTTTTGCTTGTTCGAGATCCAACTTTCCGAGCTTAAATAAAACATAGTTTATTCTTAATGATAGAAAAGCAAGCTGTTCGGTGGCTGTCAGTCCTTCCGGCATCTGAGTACCTGCCGCCGCTTGTGTTTCAAGTTCCTTGATCGTCATTCTTTTTCGCCTTTGTGCTTTGCGTAGTGGATAATATCAATAATAGCTTCGATCATTTCTTCAAGATCTTTTTTCTCGGCTGTTGAAAGTTCTTCAGGGATCGCATGACCGAGAGAACTTTCACTGTTCGCTGAAACCATCGGAGCCGGTTTGTATGCCTTCATAACTTCAGTGAATAAAGCATAATAATTCTTGTATGTTGCGCAACCCATCGGATCGGACTGAATCAATATGCCGTCTTTCACTTCCTTTGCGAAAAGATCTGAGATTTTAACGTTGTGCTTCTTAAAAAGATCGTATGCAATACTTTTCATTCTTATTCCTCTTTTCCTTGATGCTGATGCAAATATATTGCTTCGCTGTTTTCTCCTATGTTATCAAGCAACCATGCGTCACACTCCTCTTTCGATAGATGTGTTTTCGGCACTCGATATTCATAAGCGTACACGCCTGCTTCCTGCTTTGCTTTTATTCTCTCCTGTAGCTCGTTTTCTTCGTAGTTAGCTTCTATCATGTATAGATTATAGTTCTTTGCGACTATGCCCTGTACCGTTGATGTGTCGGTTATATATATAGCCTTCTCATTCTGAATGAATAATCGCCAACCGCAATTTTCAACGTCATGATAAAGTTTTATATTTGATAGCTGAAACAAATCATAATTATAAACTCTGCTGATTTCGCACACATCAATTTTTGAAGGACTAACCCCGCATTTCAGTAAATCTGCAATTAACCATTTACCGCATGCAAATCTTAAAGTCGGTCGTTCTTGTGCGAGTTTCCTGATAGTAGCTTTATTGAAGTGATCACCATGTATATGAGTAAGCAATACAATTTTTAAATCCCTGATATAAGGAGCTAATTTTTTAAAAGGGATACCGCAGTCAATGAGAATTATCCCATTGACTACGATTGCATTTCCCTGCGATCCTGTTGATATTATATCATAAGTCATTGAATGACACCGCCTGCGGCTGTTCTGTTGCTTCCTGTGGTTCTCCCTGCTCTATGATTATGGGTTCGGGTGTTGATGCTTCCTGTGGCTGTATAGGCATTTCATCGGCTTCGTACATTCCCTGAAGGTCTTCGATGAATGTTTCTCTTAAAGCTCTCACCTTTGCAACCTTCTCGACCATTGTTGCGCCCTTGCTCGACCAATTTGAATTGAGGGTGCCGTCCTTCTTCTTCTGTGATACTTCATCAAAAGATACCGAACAGTACGTTGGATTCTTCCAATTCTTTCGGAATACTCTCGCCCATCCGCCCACGATCTTTTCATCCGGCAGATAAAATGTTCCGTTTCTTTCCTCCACTGTTCCGTCAGGCTTTAAAACTATTATTCCCGACTGCATCCCGTCAAAGTCAGGATTTACAATCGCCCTTTTTAATATTGCATCTTTGCCGACCACTATCTGTGCAGGATTATTTCCAAACTTTATGCAATAAGCTTCTTTAAGAAATGGATTAAGCTTGCGAACCTTGCATAATTCAGTAAAGAACTTGAATTCGGGAAGTGTTATTTGTCCGCCTTCTCCTACGATGTATTCCTGTACTATCTTCGGTGTAAGCTTGATTTGTTCCCCGTTCACTTCATACGTAACTGCTAATTCTGCTTTCGGTGCTGTTGTGTTCTGATTAGACATAATCGTATCCTCCGTTATCTAAAAATGCTTTTAATTCCTTCAGCTTTGATCTTGATGCCGTTACCTGAAATCTGAGGGTTAAAACCTGATCGTCAGTCTTTTCAACTTTTGGAGCTTCTTTCGGAGCTTCTAACACTTCAGGAGCTTCGTTTCCTGCCGCCTGATTTACTTCTTCAACTCTTTTTGCTTCCGCTTCCTTGCGTTCCTGCTCGGCTTCCTGCCTTTTCTTCTCGGCTTCAATTGCCTGCATCCTTGCGGTTACACTTGTAATCGATCCTGAAACATTCAGCGTTTTCTTGTATTCTACAAGGATCTCGGCAGAATTGTTGAAAGTTCCGATTAAATTAAGATCTTCGGAAACTTTGTCAATAAACTTCTTTGCCGCTTCCTTCAGGCTTTTTAAGCTTGCTGAAAGTGTAATGTTTATCCCTGATTGATCGAATGTTACAAAGTCAATGTTCGAGCTTTGCAGGTATTCTGCGAAGTATGCTTTTACTTCTTCAGATTTCTTCGCCTTCAGTTCTCCTTCGACATCATCAATTTTCTTTTTCAGGATTCTGTCGGCATCCTTGTAACTTGATGATATACAGTCGTTGTAAACTGTTTCAAACTTTTCGTAAGGTGTAAGAACTGCGGTTTTTACTTCCTTGCGTTTTTCCTCCCATGCCTTGAATTCGGTATTGAGTTCCGCTCTCGCCTTCTTGACTTCCTTCACGGTTTCTTCAGTACAAACAAGAGCGGAAGCTTTTTCAACCCTTTCGGCAACCTGTGTTTTGATCTTTGCGAGCTGTTCAGTTATTATCGGTAACTGTTTGATCTCGATGATTTCTTCCATGTTCTTGACTTCCTTTCGTCATTTATCCTCTGTTGTTTCTCCTGCTACAACTCCGATTGAAAATAGATATTCCGCTGAATAAACAATGCCGGATTCTCTATAAAGAATCTTTATGATCTTGTCAACCTCTGAAAGTTTCCATTCTGTTTTACCTGCAAACTTTCCGAAAACAGTTCCTCGACTGACTTTCAACTCCCTTCCGACTTCTCCGATAGAAATTCGGTATCTGAATAATTCAGCTCGAAGGTTTTGAAATCTCATTGCTCGACCTCCTTTTCAATTTTCAAAATGCTAACAGCTTTTTGCTGTATCTTTATTGTATCACTTTTTTATACGCTTGTAAAGGGTTTTTAAATAATGTTTACAGTTTATTAACAATTAAGTTTCGTTTTCCTTTACTATGATAGTATAAAATTATGCTGATTTATAGCAAGTTTATTTGTGCATTTTAAGTATTGAAATTCGTTCCGGATAGTAGTACAATATAGTTAATGGATCTGCAAACCAGAAAAAAGGTCGTAACTGAGTTCAGGCGGTTATGATCGCTACAAACTTAATATTATGACCTTTTGAAAAGCGTTACGTAAAACAGCCTGAACCTGTTTTATGTAATGCTTTTATTTTTTTAAGAGGTGTTACAAATGAAAGATATTGAAAAGCTCAAAGATTACCGTAAAAAGTATAAAATATACTTTGGTATTGACTTTGGGAAAGAATACGTCGTACATCATATTGACGGAGATCGCAGTAATAATGATATAAACAATCTTCTGCTGTTGCCGTCTAAACTTCATTCAAAATATCACTTTCAGAAAAGTATCATAGAATCTCAGGCACTCCCGACAAGAATAACCGGAAACGCTTGTCAGTCCCAAAGTTATTATTTGACTTGCCTTGAAGATTTTTTGAATACTCTTGCAGAGTGTAACAAGTGGTATGATTACAAAATGTATTTAGAACAGAAAATACCGAATATTCACGGTATTGAGTTATAAAGGAGTTGCGACAAATGGTTTTTAACGGGATTGAAAACGAATTGATAATTATAACGAAGCAGACGTTTGACACTTTCCTGCGTTCGGAATTCCCTGCTGATCTGATAGCCTTATATAATTTCTATTATTATACGGCTAAATGGCAGGAAACAAATCAACCTAAATGTACAACTGGCTATACTGCCGAGGGTTTAAAGTGGAGCGAAGCAAAAGTCCGTAGAGCTAAAAAAGAATTAATGCGTCTTGGACTTGTCGAAGATGTTCAGCAAAAAGTAAATGGAAAAGTCACCGGCTGTTTTATAAAGCTCAATTATATTATAAAGCAGGAAACCATTAACCACCCTTACGATTTTTCACAGTGTGGAAAAGAAGAAAACCACCCTTACGATTTTTCACAGTGTGGAGTTATTCACAGAGTGGAAAACTTACAGACAAATGCTTTAAGTTCTAATAATATAAATGCTTTAAGTTCTAATAATATAAATGCTTTAAGTCCTAATAAAACAAGATCTAAAAAAGATCTTGAATCTTTAATTGATGCATATACAGAGAATGATTCTTTGAAATCTGCAATACATGATTTTATTGAATTCAGAAAACAAATTAAAGCACCGCTTACAGAAAAAGCATTGACGTTATCTTTTAACAAGCTTGATAAACTTGCGAATACTAATGACGAATTAAAGATCTCGATTATTAATCAGTCTATCGAAAGAGGTTGGCGAGGATTGTTTGAAGTAAAAGAAACCGTGAAACCTGCATCAAGTGCATCGGACTATGATATTCAGGATATTTCGCAATTTTGGAAATGAGGTGTTGAAATATGGACTTTGTAAAAACTTTATCTGCTATATCTGATAACTCAAATATAAAACACACTGAAGGGGACTACGAGGGCGAGGACGGACTTCTGTATTGCGGCAAGTGTAATACACCTAAACAGTGTGAAATCACATTAAACGGGCGTGTACTTCGTCCTTATTGCCTTTGCGAATGTGAAGCGCAGGCGGTCAAACATCAAGAGGATTCAATAAAAGCTGAAAATCTGAAGGAAGAAATCGAGCGCACCCGTAAAAGTGGTTTTCCTGATCCTGAGTTGATGCAATGGACGTTTGCAATTGATGATAGAGCAAATGAAAAAGCTTCGGATATATCTCTGCGCTACTGTACGCACTTTCTTTCCATGAAAGAAAAGGGAAAAGGTATTTTATATCTTGGCAATTGTGGGACGGGTAAAACGTTCCTTGCGGCTTGTATCGCTAATGAGCTGATTAATCAGGGATTTTCGGTTTTAATGACAAACTTCTCACGACTTGTCAATATCATCTTTGGACTGAAGGAAGGAAAACAAAACTACATTGATTCGCTCAATAGCTATGATCTTTTGATTATTGACGATCTCGGAGTCGAACGTCAATCTGAGTATGTAGCCGAGATCGTTCAAAACATAGTTGATTCACGCTACCGTGCCGGACTCCCTTTAATCATCACTACGAACTTAACCCCGAAGGACTTCAGCGCAGAATCTTCAGACATTGCAAAATCAAGGCTATACAGTCGCATTTCCGAAATGTGCTTGCCTGTTGTTGTGTCAGGAGTTGACCGCAGAAAAAAGAATTCTGCCGCTTGTGATTCTGAACTGAAGAAACTACTCGGACTGTAAAGGAGCTAAAAAAATGATCGAATTTGAAATTGTGGGCGAACCTGTGGGAAAAGGTCGCCCGAGGTTTTCTACCTTAAACGGACACGCTGTCGCTTTCACTCCTGCAAAAACTGCAACCTACGAGAATCTTGTCAAGATCTCATATCAACAGAAATATGCGGGACTTGTAATTAATGCCGGAGTGCCTATTGTTGCGCATATAGATGCATATTTCACGATACCAAAGTCCACGAGTAAAAAAGCAAGAGCGGAAATGCTTTCAGGGAAAAGGCGACCCACAAAGAAACCTGACGCAGATAATATAATTAAATCTGTACTTGATGCATTGAACGGCATCGCTTATCATGATGATTCGCAGGTCGTGGGTGTTGCAATAAACAAGTATTACAGTAATTTTCCGAGGGTTGTCGTAAAATTAATTCCTTCAGCTGATATTACTTGACGATTGTCTGATACTGTGATATAATGATAATGTCCTAAAGAACCACGTCTAAAAGGTTTTTGGTTGTTTTTCTTTCTTGTATTACCTTAACGAACCCCTTCAGTGATCTTACTCCTGAAGGGGTTCGTTATTTGTTTCCGGCAGGTCCCGAGGTGTGCGATTGTGCGTTATGCACAATTTAACGTGTAGCTGCTTCCACGGATTTTTGTGCGTTATTCACAAAAAAACCGGAAAATCAGATTTTTTCGGAAAATCGCTTGCATATATACTCAATGGGTGCTATAATAAGATCATAGAAGAAAACCACAAACCACAAACGGAGGTTACTATCATGAAAAAGTTTAATAAAAAAAGTGATTGCATTTATGTTAATAAGGCTATAACAGATAAGAGAACAGGAATAGTTTATGCGGACATCGTGGACGATGATTGCAACGAATTTATCTTTGTAGGCTTCGAGCAGTTCTTCTGCAATGGATATTATAACACTGAAAGATTTTTAAACGGATCACTTCAGGATTATTCATTCGAGGCATGGTCGCAGATAGTTGATCGCTATGCTTGCATAGATGATTATTACGGAATCGTAATGGTAAACGTAAAGATCACTGACTAAGGAGGGGACGAACATGAAAACAAAAACATTTGTGATTGTCGGAGTAAAAGTTGAACTTACGAAAGACGAAGTTCAGGAACGCTAT
>JAFPAK010000121.1 GCA_017390825.1 Clostridia bacterium | reverse complement strand
CGAAAGAGACCGTAAAATTGTTTGAGGAGTTTTCCGTTCCTTTCACTGAAGGTATTATTGAAACTCCTTATAAAAAATATAAAACTTATGTATTGTCAGTAGATGATTATAAGAAAATTAACAATTTGTCAAACAAAAATTGCATTGACTATGATAAAATACCAAAGAACATTGTTTTGCGATCAAGAAAAGCAGGGGATAAGATCAGATTACCCAGAAGAAACTGCACAAAGTCAGTAAAACAACTGTTTAGCGAGAATAAGCTACAGCCTATAATACGTGCTTCATCTGCAATACTTGCTGATCAAGATCGTGTTTATTGGGTTGAAGGCTTTGGATCGGGTATTGATGTCGCAGTTTGCGGCAATACTAAAAGAGTGCTTATTATAAGCGCTTTATATTAGGAGTGATTTGTTATAAATAAGTTTAAAAATGTCTTACTCTATGTCGGAATACCTTTGCTTATTGTTATCATGGTATTTACGATGTGGGGCAGAAATGTAAAATCAGACACAGTTACTTATTCGGAATTTCTAGATAATTTCCGAAACGATAGTGTGTCATCTTACAGCCTCAATATTTCGAACAGAGAAATAGTGTATTATCTTGATAAAGAGCCTGATATGCCACTCACTTATAAAGTGCCTGATTCGGAACTGTTCATTTATGATATTCGTACTATTACTAATGAGCTTAAGGCTGCCGGAATAGAATCTGATATGAAGTATGATTACGAGCGTGGCGGAGAAGCATCATGGCTTATCAGTCTTGTTCCATCAATACTTATGGTAGGTCTGCTGATATTCTTCTGGATATATATGTCTAAGAAAATGGGCGGACTAGGTGCTGATAAGACGATGAGCTTCGGAAAAGCCAAGTTCAAAAGCAGCGCTGATCAGAAAAAGAAGATATTGTTTACTGATGTCGCAGGTGCCGACGAAGAAAAGGAAGAGCTTAAAGAAATTGTTGAGTTTCTTAAAAATCCGCAGAAATTCAATGAGCTTGGTGCAAGAATTCCTAAAGGTGTTCTCCTTATGGGCCCTCCGGGTACAGGTAAGACATTGCTTGCCAAGGCAGTAGCGGGTGAAGCAGGTGTACCGTTTTTCTCAATTTCAGGTTCCGACTTTGTTGAAATGTTTGTCGGCGTTGGTGCTTCCCGAGTTCGTGATTTGTTTGAAACTGCAATGAAGATTTCTCCTGCTATAGTATTTATTGTTGAGATCGATGCAGTTGGAAGACAACGTGGAACCGGACTCGGAGGCGGTCACGATGAAAGAGAACAGACTCTCAATCAGCTCCTTGTTGAGATGGATGGTTTTGGAGCAAATGAGGGCGTTATCATAATTGCTGCTACAAACCGTCCTGATGTTCTTGATAAAGCTTTGCTTCGTCCCGGACGATTTGACAGACAGATAACAGTTAATTATCCGGATGTTAAGGGAAGAGAAGAAATATTAAAGGTTCACGCAAGAGGTAAACCATTAGGCCCTGATGTATCGCTTAAAACAATTGCAAAATCTACTGCAGGTTTTACCGGTGCTGATCTCGAAAATCTTTTAAATGAAGCTGCACTTCTCGCTGCCAGAAACAACAAGAAAGCAATCACAGAAAAGTTTATTGAGGAAGCAACTATCAAGGTAGTAATGGGTACTGAAAAGCGTTCTCATGTAATAACAGAGCGTGATAAATGGATCACTTCGTATCATGAAGCAGGTCATGCTGTTGTATCGTATTTCCTTCCGACTCAGGATCCTGTTCATCAGATATCTATAATTCCCCGTGGGCTTGCAGCCGGATATACTATGTATATTCCTGCTGACGATAATAAGCATGTTTCTCGCAATAAAATGCTTGAAGATATTTGTTCTTTATTAGGCGGCAGAGCAGCTGAACAGCTCACGCAGGATGATATCTGTACAGGTGCGTCT
>JAFPAK010000120.1 GCA_017390825.1 Clostridia bacterium | reverse complement strand
ACTTATAAACAGCTTCACCATTGTACTTGTTGGTAAAAATCGTATTAACAGATGATATTTTATATACTGATACAGTAGATATCAGCTTTGCATTTTCAGCACCAATCGAAACAACGCATAGCCTTTTTCCGTCGTCACTTAAAGAAACATCGGTAATATAGCCTGAGACGGAATTGAATCTGTAAACAGCGCTATTGTTTTTATTGTAAACTGTTACCTCGCAAAGCTCGCTTTCTGATTCGGTAACGATAGCGTATGTACCACTATTACAGATATCTCCGGTTATGATCTTATTTTCAAGTTCATCTTCATATACAGTATCATAGGCACTTTCGATCTTGTATCTGAACGATCCTCGTTCCAAAACCAATGTTCTCATTTCGGAGGTCTTAATTGAAGGATCAGCATAGCCCTGAATACGCGAGTAAATTTCAGCGCCGCTGCTGCTGTAACACTTTATATCGGTTCCGGTAAGTACCAGCAGACGCTCGTTTTCAACATAAATATCATTAGCGATACTGCTGTCATACTCAATTGGAAATCCGCCACCGGCGTTTCCAGAAAAAGAAACCTTCATCCAATCAACAACGCCGGTAGGTGCAATTGAATTAAAAAGTATTGCAATTATGACCATCACACTCAAAACACAAGCAAATGCAATATAACCGATAATTCTCTTATTCTTTTTTCCTTGAATAAGAGTATATCCGCCGTGTTTTACAGTAGCTCTACTGCTACGCTTCGGTTTCATATTACAACACCTGCCTTTAATAAAATACTTTGTCGAGATATAGCCCGTGCGGCGGCACAGTAGGACCTGCATTATCACGGTTTTTTGATTTTATGATACCGACAATATCATCTACTCCTATTTTACCCTGAGATACAAACAAAAGTGTTCCTGCCATTATACGCACCATATTGTACAAAAAGCCGTCTGCTTCAACATAAAACGAAACAATATCTCCGTTGCGCTCAACATAGGAAGAACACACAGTTCTTTCTGTATTCTCAACAGATGAGCCTGAAGCGCAAAATGCCGCAAAATCATATTTCCCGCAAAATTTTTGTGCGGCTTCATTCATCAATTCAGCATCAAGAGAATGCTTTGTATGATAAGCATATGAGCGAAGAAACGGAGAACGCACTTTGCCTGTATAAAATTTATAAACATATCGCTTTTTTTGCACTGAATATCTTGCATGAAAATTATCGGCTACTTTCTCACAATGTACCGCTGAAATATCTTGCGGAAGCTTTGTGTTAAGAGCATTAGGAAACGCAGTGTCGGTTATAGTACCGTCGTAATCAAAATGATAGCAATACTCATTAGCATGAACGCCGCTGTCAGTTCGACTGCAGCCAGTAATATCAAGGCGTCTGCCGCAAAGCTCCTGCATGGCATTCTGTACCGTGCTTTGAATGCTGACAGCATTGTTCTGCACCTGCCAGCCGTGGTATAAAGTGCCGTCATATTGAATTGTCATTTTGAATCTCGACATAAGCATATACCTGCGATTAAAAGAGTTTATATACAAAGTTTAGAGTTATAATTGCAGCTAACAAAGCCACGCCGCAAATAAGAGCAACATAATCCCGCCAAGTACTTTTAAGCACCTTTAATCTTGTTCTGCCGTCCCCTCCATGATAGCACCGACACTCCATAGCATCGGCAAGCTCCGTAGCCCTGCGGATCGACGAAACAAGAAGCGGTATTAAAATCGGGATTATTGCCTTTATCTTCTGAACAATTCCTCCGCTTTCAATATCTGCGCCTCTTGCCTTTTGCGCACTCATAATTTTATCAGTTTCTTCAATGAGAGTGGGTATAAACCGAAGCGCAATAGTCATCATCATAGCAAAGGTATGAATATCAATATGCAGTTTTGTCAGCGGCTTCAATAAGCTTTCGATCGCATCTGTCAACGCTGTTGGCGAAGTAGTATAAGTAAGTGCGGAGCTGATGATAATAAGCATTACTATGCGAATAGCAACATAAACTGCACGTAATATACCCTCGAGATAAATACTTATCACCCAAAAAGATATAAGAGGTTCAGCATCTCCGGATACATAAAACATATTCAATATCGCTGTAAACAGAACCAAAAACCAAATAGATTTTAAGGAACGCAAATACATTTTAACAGGGATTTTTGATAAAATCATCACTAAAATTGTAAACAATCCTACTACTGCTAAAGACAGATAATTGCCTGCAACAAATGTAAATACAATAAAAGCGATAGTTAATATCAGCTTAAATCGTGGATCCATTTTATGCAAAAATGAATTTGTAGGGAAAAATTGACCGAAGGTAACATTATTAAGCATTTTGATTACCTCCGAGAATATT
>JAFPAK010000119.1 GCA_017390825.1 Clostridia bacterium | reverse complement strand
GTAATAAGCTCTATTTCGCTTTCACCAATCTTGCGATTACCGAGGGCAGAATATGCTTCGTTTATTTTCGCAAGTTCTGCATCAAAGGATGCATCCGTATTTGTATAGCTTTCAGTTTCTATAAGCTCTGTTGTAATCTCATCACCTGAAATTGTAAGCTTGCCGATATTTTCAAACTTTGTGCCTGTTGAGGTAAGAATAACCTCATTTCCGCCCTCATCCGTAAGCTTCATATTTTCAATAACAGAGTGAGAATGCCCATCAAGAACAACATCAAATCCGTCTGTATTTTCAATTAAGTCAACAACATCCTCATACTGCGGATCTTCTTCATATCCGATATGAGAAAGGGCGATTATGTAATCTGCGCCATCTTCCTTTGCAGAATCAATATTTGCCTGTACCACATCGTAAAGGGTATCTACATTGAATGTGTAAATATACTCACCATTTTCATCCTTAAACTGTGCAGGTGACGATGATGACAATGCACTCGGTGTTGTGATGCCGATATATGCTATATCTACATCACCATAGGACACGATGGAATACGGTTCGAAGTAAGACTTGCTTTCACCTATCTTTTGGAAGTTACAAGAGATAGGTTTTGTGTTCATCAATTCTGCAAGCTCATTGAGCCGTGCGAGCTTATAATCAAATTCGTGATTGCCAAGTGTTACGGCATCATATCCCACAAGGTTCATAAGGCTTACTACGTATTCACCACGGGAAACTGCGCCAAGAGTTCCGCCCTGAACAAAGTCACCGGAGGATACAACGCCTACATATTCATAATCTTCTGATAATTCATTTTTCATTGCTGCAAGTTTAGAATAACCCTCTACTGCACAATGAACATCGTTTTCATAAAGAATAACGATTGTTTCGGTATCCTTTGCAAATACCACTCCCGAAAAACACGAGAGAAACATACACAAAACTATAGCGAAGCTTAAAAGTTTTTTGTTAAAGTTCTTCATACTATTGCCCCCACTCATAAATACACTTTTAATTAAAGATATACACTATAATTTTATCAAATTTATATAATAAATAGGTAGCGTTGTCGTAATTTGTATGTTTTCTGTCGTAATTTGCAAAAAACTCTCTTGACAAAGCAAGAGAGTTTTATGAATTGATTAAATTTTTACCTATGCATCCATGATAACGATACACTCAAACTGTCCCGCGCCCGCCACAAATCGACAGTTACCATTATGTTTTTCAACCACAGAACATATACTTTTGATGCCTGTGCTTCGCATTTGTTCGGGCATATCATCAAAGTCAAGGTCTAAGTCACAGGAATTCGAACAATTAAGAACGATTTTCTTTCCCTTATGGAATATATCAAGTTTTATATATCTTCCGTTTTTAGGTGCCAGTTCCGCACCGTTCAAAGCATTTTCGATGACATTGGCAAACACCGTTACAATATCAGGGGGAGCAATGCCAAGTGTTTTGCGTGTTGATGCCTGCACCTCGAAATCTATACCTTTATTTTTTGCTTTTTCCTGATAAACACCCAAAATACTGTTGATTGTATGGTTTTCGCAAAATGTTTTTGGTGCATAAGAAGCAGTTTGTTCCATGTATTGTTTAATGTAGTCAATTATTCTTTCCGTTTCTCCGGCAGAAGCATAAGACATAAGTGCATCGTAGTGATGATGCATATCATGCTTAAACTGCCTTGCATATTCGATTTCCTTTTCCTGTGCCTCCACCTGCAAAATAAGTAGTTCAGAGTGGAGCTGTCTCCGTCGTTCTTTTTCATAATTGACCGCATCCTGCAAACTTGCAAATAGCGAAGCATACACCACAAAGAAGGATGCAACTGTAATCATAAAATAGATAAACTGTGTATTTGAAAGTGCAAGCTCATCCGGTAAGTATATGGACTGTGCCGCAATCATAATAAAGAAAGCTATTACAATGGCATAATATTTTGCCCATCCACCATTTATATATGCACTAAATCGCTTAAACTTGGGCAAAAGCAGATAGTAAAGTAAAAGCTGAAGCACAACCATAGTCAGAATTACGAATGTGATTTTAGCTGCAAGTGGTATTTGCCTTGCCGCTACATAAGTAACCATTGTAGAAAAGCAGGTGTATATACATACATAACTTAAAAACAGAAAGCCTTTTACCGACGGCTTTCCCTTCGTTGTGAAAAAGAACAAAACACCGTTAAGCACAAGCGAGATAATGAAATTCTCACGGGGATGCTGTGCCGGCAAACCTAAAAACACAATACTGAATACAAACCATATAAGTGCAGTTACAATTCTGTTAAAGCGTGGCTTCGCAAGAAAAAGAGACATTCCAACATGAGAGAGTACAGATAAAACCAAAAGTAGAATTTCAACAACGCCTATCTCTCTCATATCCGTTTACCTCCTCCCGAAATAATCAAAATATGCAGTCTGCAAGCCCTTGAACGCAGTCCTCGGAAT
This sequence comes from Clostridia bacterium, assembly GCA_017390825.1. Next base: position 625 of record JAFPAK010000119.1, on the reverse strand, counting down.
AACTAAATTATCGCCACTTGTCAACGCTGCAGAATTTGACGACAGTTTATCAATATAATCAAGGTTTATGATATATGTTTTTCCGCATTGATAGAAGCATCCGAAAGGAGAGAGTTTATCTGCAAGCTCGGTTGCAGAAATTCTGACAGAAAGTTTTTCACCATTTAACAAAGATATTATCTGATAATGGTCGTTCGATTCGCTCCATACAATATTGTAAACAAGAATGGTTTTGTATCCGCCCTCAATTTTTAGCTTTATGGTTTTTGATGAATTGATGTTAATAGCCGCAAGTGCTTTATCTACACCTTTGAAGAATTCTTCTTTTGTGTAAGGTTTTACGATATAGTGTGTTGCGTTCACACCAAACGCCTGTACCGCGTAATCGGAATATGAAGTTAAAAACACTATCGGACTTTCAATGCGCTTTGCACGAAGCTCTGTTGCCAAACTCATACCCGTGATGCCCGGCATACAAACATCAAGCAAATATATATCATATTCCACAGTTTCATCAAGCAAATCCGACGGATTTGAAAACTCAGTTATATCAAAAGGGACATCCTTTTCTGCTCCGTACTCATTAAGTAGATTTTTGGCAGTATCCAAATATTCTTTTTGGTCG
>JAFPAK010000014.1 GCA_017390825.1 Clostridia bacterium | reverse complement strand
ATGACTGACACTATTATCGCTGATAAGGTTTATATGGAGCCTCTTACTCTTGAATATGTGGCTAAGATTATCCGTCACGAGCGTCCTGATGCTATCATCCCCGGTATCGGCGGTCAGACCGGACTTAACCTTGCAATGCAGCTTGAGAAAAAAGGTGTTCTTAATGAATGTGATGTTCAGCTTCTCGGTACTTCAAGCGCATCTATTGAACGTGCGGAAGACCGTGAAATGTTTAAAGAACTTTGTGAATCTATCGGTGAACCTGTTATTCCTTCAGAAATCACCTACTCATTAGAGGAAGCAAAGGCGGCAGCAAGCCGTATCGGTTATCCCGTTGTTGTTCGTCCTGCTTTCACTCTTGGTGGTACAGGCGGCGGTTTTGCTTACAATGAAGAGGAGCTTATTGAAATCGGTACAAACGCATTCAAGCTTTCTCCTGTACATCAGGCTCTTATTGAAAAGAGTGTTAAGGGTTATAAAGAAATAGAATTTGAGGTTATGCGTGACTCTAATGACCACGCTATCACCATCTGCGGTATGGAAAACATTGACCCCGTTGGTGTTCATACAGGTGACTCTTGCGTTGTTGCGCCTATCATGACTCTCAGTAAAGAAGATGAGAAGATGCTCAACGATTCAGCTATCAAACTCATCAAAAAACTTAAGATTGAAGGCGGCTGTAATGTTCAGTTTGCTCTTAATCCTCATACTTCTGAATATTACCTTATCGAGGTTAATCCCAGAGTTTCCCGTTCTTCTGCACTGGCATCAAAGGCTTCAGGTTATCCTATTGCCCGTGTTACTGCAAAAATTGCTGTAGGTATGGCTCTTGAAGACATTCAGATTGCTAACACTAATGCAGCTTTCGAGCCTAAGCTCGACTATGTTATTGCTAAATTGCCACGTTTCCCCTTTGATAAATTTACTTCTGCTACTAATAAGCTCGGTACTCAAATGAAGGCTACAGGTGAAGTTATGGGTATCGGTTCCAACCTTGAAGAAGCACTTCTTAAAGGTATCCGTTCTCTTGAAATCGGTGCTAACCATATGTACCTTTCAAAGTTCGACAATATGAGCGTTGAAGAACTTCTTGATTATATTTCAGAGTTCCGTTCTGATAATATCTTCGCTATTGCAGAACTTATCTATCACGGTGTTTCTCTTGAAAAAATTCACGAAGTAACAATGATTACTCCTTACTTCCTTGAAGCAATCAAAAACATTATTGACATGGAAGAAAAACTTCGTGTTAATACGGGTGCTGAAACTTTTACTGCTGCTAAGAAGATGGGCTTCAGTGATAAATATATTGCTCGTCTCTGGAACTGTAATGAGCTTGATGTTTACAATATGCGTAAGGAAATGAACCTCTTCCCTGCATTCAAGATGGTTGATACTTGCCACACAAATGCATATATTCCTTACTTCTATTCTTCATATACAGGTGAGAATGCTTCCCGCCTTACTGACAAGAAAAAAATTATTGTTCTCGGTGCAGGTCCTATCCGTATCGGTCAGGGTGTTGAATTTGACTATTCAACCGTTCACGCTGTTATGACTATTAAAAATGCAGGTTACGAGGCTATCATCATTAACAATAACCCCGAAACTGTTTCTACTGACTATACAACTGCGGACAAACTTTACTTCGAACCTCTTACAGCTGAAGATGTTATGAACATTGTTGAGTTTGAAAAGCCTGAAGGTGTTATCGCATCTCTGGGTGGTCAGACAGCTATCAATCTTGCACAGCCTCTTCACGACCGTGGTGTAAAAATTATTGGCACTGATTGTGCAGCTATTGACCGTGCAGAAGACCGTAATGCATTTGAAAATCTTCTTAATGAATTAAATATTCCTCGTGCAAAAGGTAAGGCTGTTACAAATCTTGAAGACGGTATCGCAGCTGCGGCTGAAATCGGTTATCCTGTTCTTGTTCGTCCTTCATTCGTACTTGGCGGACGTGCAATGCAGATTGTTGCAAACGAAGAACAGCTTCGTCATTATCTCAGAACAGCTGTTGAAATTGATGAGGACAAGCCCGTTCTTGTTGATAAATACATTTATGGTAAAGAGGTTGAGGTAGACGCTATCTGCGACGGCAGAGATGTTTTCGTTCCCGGTATTATGGAGCTTGTTGAAAAGACAGGTATTCACTCCGGTGACTCCATAAGTGTTTATCCTTCATTCAGCATTTCTGATAAGGTTAAAGGAATAATTCTTCAGTATGCGAAGAAACTCGGCCTTGGCATAGGCATCGTAGGTCTTTACAACATTCAGTTCATTGTTGACAAAAAAGAAGATGTTTATATTATCGAGGTTAACCCCCGTTCTTCAAGAACAGTTCCTTTCCTTTCAAAAGCAACAGGCTACTCTCTTGCAGATATTGCAACAGAGGTTATTATGGGCAAGAGCCTTAAAGAGCAGGGTATCTTCGACATTTACCCCAAAGAGAAAGACCGTTGGTATGTAAAAGTTCCCGTATTCTCATTCAACAAAATCCGTGGACTTGACGCATACCTTTCACCGGAAATGAAATCAACCGGTGAAGCGATAGGTTATGACGACAAGCTTAACAGAGCTCTTTACAAAGCTCTTCAGGCATCCGGTATGCATCTTCAGAACTATGGTACTGTTTTTGCAACAGTTGCAGATAAGGATAAAGAAGAAGCACTTCCCCTTATTCGTCGCTTCTACAAGCTTGGCTTCAATATTCAGGCAACTGCAGGTACCGCAAAGTTCCTTAAAGAAAATGGAATCAGAACTCACGTTCTCGGCAAAATCAGTGAAGGAAGCACAGAGATTCCGGAAGCACTTCGTCAGGGTCATATTGCTTATGTTATCAATACAAAAGACCTTAATGCACACGAAGAAAACAACGATGGTCATCAGATTCGCCGTTACTCAATCGAAAACAATGTAACAATATTTACTGCACTCGATACCGTAAAGGTTCTTCTTGATGTTCTGGAAGAAACAACTCTGACCATTTCTACTATTGATGCCTGATTTGGGTTAAAAACAATATTTATATAAAAATAACAGGTGGTCATGTCACTGCTTGAATGAAGAAAGAGGTATTAAAAATGGAAAATTT
>JAFPAK010000118.1 GCA_017390825.1 Clostridia bacterium | reverse complement strand
GGTTTTTTAGGTTGACTTCTGCGTAACACAGCTTTTACTCTTGAAACCATTTCCATCATACTAAAGGGTTTCACAATATAATCATCCGCCCCTAAATCCAAGCCTTTGATTCTATCATACTCCTCACCCTTGGCAGTAGCCATAATTACAGGAATATTCTGATACTCTGCACATGATTTTAACTTTTTAAGCAATTCTATAATTGATTTTAATTTTGCCGGATTATCCGTTTCGAAATCGAAAAACTCACTAAGCGTAACACCAAGGTATTCACAGATATAAATAATACCAGCCAAGGACGGCATACCTTGACCTGATTCAATATGATTTATATAATTTTGGTTTTGACCAATATCAATACTCATAGACCTTTGGGAGACATTCTTTTTTGTTCTTAATTGTGCCAATCGAATGGCAAAATCTTTTTCTTCCATACACTTTCACCTCTCATACAATATTATAAGGTATAAAAGGTTTAAAAATACACGAAGAAAAGGTGCTTTTGTATTGTGCTACACCTTTATATGTGATATAATTATTAAAATACCATTTTATAAGTGATATTTCCTTGTTTTGGTTCTTTTGATATAATAAAGTTATAGTTTGAGAAAAAAAGAGGTGTAAAAGTGATAGTTATAGTATGCGTAGATGATAATTTAGGGATGATGTTCAATAATCGCCGGCAAAGCCGGGATATTGAAGTGGTTAAAAAGGTTGGAGGGCTTACCAAGGGCAGTTGGCTTTGGATGAATAAATACTCGTATGAGCTTTTTGAGGAGTTGGACTGCAATAGGATTAATATAGATAGTGGTTTTCTATCGGAAACAGCCAATGGAGAATACTGTTTCGTAGAGAATACCGATTTAGAGCCGTATGAGAAATGGGTAGAAAAAATAATTATTTTCCGTTGGAATACAGTTTATCCATCAGATCGTGAGTTAGATATTGATTTGAAATCTTGGCAGTTAATAGAGAACTCAGATTTTGTGGGTAAATCACATAAGAAAATTACTATGGAGGTCTATATAAAATGAAAAAATTAACTTCGGCAGTTGCGTTACTGCTATCTATCCTACTTCTCCTATCGGGGTGCAACACAACGGAAGCTCCTGTTACAAATAACGAAAACACTCAAAATGAAATAGTTGAAACCGTTAAGCCTTCTTCGGTATCGGATGAAACCAACGACATACCCGAACAAGAACCACCCCAAGCAACCGTAACGAAATTTGATTTGAGCAGTATTCCTACTTACAGCGGTAAAGCGTATGTTGCGGTAAACAATAACATCCCATACTTCACCGAGGATGAGCATAGAACAAACTCCTTTGAGCAGTATGCACCACTTGACAGTCTTGGTCGCTGTGGCGTGGCCTTTGCTAATATCGGTACAGATATAATGCCTACGGAAGAACGTGGTTCTATCGGTATGGTAAAGCCAACGGGATGGCATACAGTTAAATATGATAATGTTGACGGTAAATACCTTTATAATCGTTGTCATTTGATTGGGTATCAGCTTTCGGGAGAAAATGCAAATGAACAAAACCTGATTACAGGCACCAGATATATGAATGTGGATGGTATGTTGCCTTTTGAAAATATGGTTTCAGACTATGTTGAAGAAACAGATAATCATGTTCTTTACAGAGTAACTCCTATATTTGACGGTAACAACCTGCTTGCGTCCGGCGTTATTATGGAAGCTCTATCTATGGAAGATAACGGCGCGGGTATCTGTTTTAATGTATTTTGCTACAATGTTCAACCGGGAATTAAAATCAATTATGCTAATGGTAATAGTGAGTCAGAAATTAAAGTGGAAGAAACCACACCACCCGTAGTAACAACGCCAAAGGAAGAAACTCAAACAGAACCTTCGGTACCAACTACTACCTACATAGCCAATAAGAACACAAAGAAATTTCACTATCCCTACTGTCATAGCGTAGATCAGATGAAAGACAAAAACAAACGGTATTTAACTTGTACTCGTAGCGAAGCTATTTCTCAAGGGTATAGTCCGTGCGGAAATTGTAATCCGTAATAATAAAGCAGGTTGCCTATGAATGAAATGCACATATGGGCAATCTGCTTTTTGTTGCCTTTGTCAGCAGTTTACAAGAAACATTGCCAAAAAAACTGAAACACTCATCAAAATTGACGCAAGTATCTTGAAATTTGAAATGATATATGCTATAATTATATTAGATAAGTATAAATTTTATTAAAGTCAAACGAGGAGGCAATAAGTATGGAAGTTAATTATCGCAGACTTTGGCATCAATGTGTAGAAAAGGATATTTCAAAGCATCAGCTTATGGAAATGGCAGAAGTATCTCCCTCTACGCTTACCCGGCTTAGACGAAACGAAGTTGTTTCTTTAACTGTTTTACTGAAATTCTGTAAAGTTTTGGGTTGCGATATAGGAGATGTTGTAGAAGCTACTCCGATTGATGAGAACAACTAAATGCAACATTTTGTTGCTCTCAAAAGTATTATATATGAGGAAACTTTTACCTGTAT
>JAFPAK010000117.1 GCA_017390825.1 Clostridia bacterium | reverse complement strand
TCTGATTAAGAAGATGTCCAAAAAGAAGTGAGAGACTGAGAGCCGCCACCCTCCAAGGGTGGCGGCTCTGCGTGTCAAAAAAGTCCGAATTTCGAATCGTAGGGGGCGGCGCCCTCGATATATCAAAGCGTACAAGCGAAAATCTATTTTTAGAGTATCAAAATAAAACTCCGATAGAGTTTTTAACAGATTATCGGTTAAGAAAGGGCATAGAGCTCATGAAAAACACCGATATGACTATTCTCGAAATCAGCCTTGCAGTGGGGTTTTCGTCCGGCAGCTATTTTGCAGAAACCTTTAAAAATGTTTTTGGAAAAAGTCCTACTGAATACAGACGGAATATATAACCGGCTGAAATAGAAAGGACCTGATTTTCAGGTCCCCTCAAGCTGTAGACAAAGCAGTCGGAGTTTTTCTTCGATTGCTTATGATATTTGATAATTATTCACAGTCTATAACGGTATAGCCTGCATCGGTTACAGCCTTGATAAGAATATCATTAGCTATCTCTTTTTCAAGTGTGACAGTTGCGGTCTTTGTTTCAAGCACAACATCAACTGTGCTGACTCCCTCAACCGATGAGAGCGCCTTTGTTACGTGTGCAACGCAATGCTGACACATCATACCGTCAATTTTCAAAACTTTGTTCATAACACTTTCTCCTTTGTTATTTTCAATATTTATGGTGTGCTTCGGTTTGAAGAATCGCAGCCGAAGCGCATTTGTAACAACACATACAGATGAAAGACTCATTGCGGCAGAGCCTATCATAGGACTCAAGCTCAAACCCCATATCGGATATAGCACGCCTGCTGCTATCGGTATGCCGAGCGCATTGTAGAAAAATGCCCAAAACAGATTCATATGGATATTGCGTATCACACTTTTGCTTAAATCTATTGCTGTGACCACATCGCCCAGTGAATTCTTCATCAGTACGATATCGGCGGATTCCAACGCAATATCTGTTCCTGCACCAATAGCGATTCCGATATCTGCTCTGGATAGCGCAGGTGCATCATTGATGCCATCGCCTACCATTGCAACCTTTTTACCGCTCTGCTGAAGTTTTTTTATACATGCATCCTTGTCTGCCGGCATTACATCGGCAATTGCTTCTCTGATACCAAGCTTTTTGCGGATAGCCTCGGCAGTAACCTTGTTATCCCCTGTCAGCAGCACAACATCAAGTCCACGCTTGTTAAATTCATCAATAGTAGCTTTTGAGTCCTCACGCACCGTATCGGCAACTGCAATGACGCCGTACGGTATTTTATTTTTATAGAAAAGCAGCGGTGTTTTACCATCCTTTGCAAGGCTGTCGATAATATCCTTACTTATCGCATCAAGCTCGTTGTCGGCAGCAAATGCCGCATTGCCTGCAAGATATGTGTCGTGATCTATTACAGCGGTGACACCTCTGCCGGAAACGGCGGTAAATTGTTTGCAAGACGGGATGTCAAGCCCTTTTTTCTTTGCGGCGTTGACTACCGCCTTGCCAAGCGGATGCTCACTGCCTTTTTCAACAGCGGCGGCGGTTTTCAAAAATTCCTCCTCAGTGCTTGAAAATGCAATTATATCGGTAACAGAAGGCTCGCCTTTTGTTACCGTACCGGTCTTATCAAGCACGATAGTGTCTATGTTATGAAGATTTTCAAGGCTTTCAGCAGACTTGACAAGTATGCCATACTGTGCCGCTTTGCCGGTGCCTACCATTATTGCAACGGGTGTTGCAAGACCCAAAGCACAAGGACAGGATATAACCAGCACCGAAACTGCGGAATTGAACGCAAATTCAAACCCGTTGTCTGCTATCATCCACACAACAGCCGTGATAATAGCGATAAGAATAACTATCGGCACAAAAATTCCGCTAACCTTGTCAGCCATACGGGCGATAGGCGCCTTTGTGCTGCCTGCCTCGTCAACAAGGCGGATTATTTGTGAAAGTGTTGTATCGTCACCAACCTTGGTTGCAGTAAAAGTGAAACTGCCGTTTTTGTTCACGGTGGCGCAAATGACAGTATCGTCAACTGATCTTTCGACCGGAATACTTTCACCGGTTATTGCTGACTGGTCGATATATCCGCATCCGTCATTGATAACACCGTCACACGGGATGCTGTCGCCCGGGCGAATGACTACCGTGTCGCCGATAACGATCGAAGAAGCCGGAATAACCGTTTCCTTCCCGTTTCTTATCACGCAGGCGGTTTTGGGTGTCAATTCTACCAAATGGGATAGCGCATCTGTTGTTTTCGATTTTGATCTTGCTTCCAGAAATTTTCCCACCGTTACAAGCGTGAGTATCATTGCGGATGACTCGAAATACAGCGAGTGAGCGTATTTATGAACAAGTGCCGTATTCCCATGAGAAAAGCCGTATGCCATACAAAACACAGCGGCTACCCCGTAGATGAATGCAGCCCCAGAGCCAATCGCAACGAGTGAGTCCATATTCGGCACACGCCTGATCAGAGCTTTTATCCCGTTTATAAAGAATTTACGGTTAAAAAACAGTATCGGCACAGTGAATATTACCTGGATTAGCGCCGATATCAGCGCATTTTCCATCCCTGAAAGTGCAGATGGAACAGGCAGACCCATCATCGGGCCCATTGCGACATACATAAGCGGTATCAGCAATACGACCGACCAAATAAGACGCTTTTTCATCGCAAGCCGTTCGTTTTCAGCACGTTGTTTTCGCTTTTCCCATTCCGATGAAAATTTACCCTCGCTGGTTTCTGCTGCTGAGGGCAGTAAAGCACCGTAGCCGATCGAGCTTACGGAATTGATAATTTCTTCATTGTTCAAAATATTTTCGTCATACTCAACTGTCATACTACCCGAAAGAAGATTGACATCTACACTTTTTGCACCGTCAAGCCGTGATACTGCTCTTTGAACATTCGCCTGACACGCAGCGCATGTCATACCCGTTACTGTGAATTTTTGTTTTTTCATTATTTACCTCTATTTCAGCTTTTTGATAAGATCAACAGTTTCCTTGATGACTTGTTTATCACCGTCTTTGATCTTCTGGGTAACGCAGCTTTCCATATGATCCTGCAATAAACAATATCCAAAGGCTTGCAAAGCATTTTGCACTGCGGCAACTTGATTTAATATGTCACCGCAGTAGCGATCTTCCTCTATCATTTTCTTAATTCCGCCGAGCTGCCCTGTCATACGGCTGATCCGGTCATAAAGCTGTTTTTTTGATATTTCATCTCGCGGAGTAGCTTTTTTACGGCACTCGCACTCATTGGTATGCATATGTTATTCACCTCAGTTCGATTATATACCCCCAGGGGGTATATGTCAAGAGCAAATTTCCGCAAGAATAGACAAGGCCTTTTTATGCAGTCTCCCCACTTGCTTTGTGCAATATCCTATATTTTCGCCAATTGTTTCAAGTGTATGTCCGCATATATATTTTTGATACATAAGTTGCTCAAGGCAATAATCGTCGAGCTTGCTTATTATGTTCATAATGTCTTCACGCATTGCAACGAGTGCGTCTATTTGCTTGTCTATCTGCTGTTCAAGAAGTATCATCTTTTCCACACTTCTTGCAACAGTATCCGTATGAGAACCAACGCTTTTTGATCCGTCTGACGGCGTTATACCGCAGCGGAGCGCACGCTCCTTTACAGCCTGCTTTTCTTCAATAAGACAGTCAATATGATTGTCAGCAATGCGGTATCTTTCAAGATATTCATTCATCATCTCGGTAGTCATCCTCGTCCTCCTTTTGCTCCTGACACTTCATACAGCCATTACATTCCCTGCACGGGTTGTTTATACACCACATTTTAATTCCTTTCGTTTGTACTGTTTATTGGACACCAGTTTGCAGTATAATAAACATAACAACAAATAATTGTTTAATTTCAAATTATCTACTACAATAGGTTGTTAACACAAGCATAACACAACTATTTGTTGTTGTCAAGTCTTATTTTTGAAAAAAATATCTTTACAAATACAACAAAAGGTTGTATAATAAAGATATCAACTATTCGGGGGAATTAATAATGTTCAGTAAAAGACTTAAAGAATTGAGATTTAAACATAACCTTTCGCAAAAACAACTTGCAGAAAAATTAGGAGTATCGCAGCAGTCGGTGGCAAAGTGGGAGAAGGGGGACTCAACTCCCAATCCCTCAGCGATAAGCGAGATAGCAAATATTTTTTCAGTAAGCTCCGATTATCTTTTAGGAATAGAAAAACCACATTCCGTGAGCGATGAGGATATCAAATTTGCTCTTTTCGGAGGTGACGGCGAGATAACAGATGATATGTATGAGGATGTTATAAGCTATGCACGCTTTATCAAGGAGAGAAAGAAAGGAAACATTAATGCTGAATGAACTATATGAATTTGCAGAAAAGCAAGGTGTAACTGTTGATTGCTTCTCCTTGCATGATACTGAAAGTCTTTCAGTTTTGTACGACGGCGAGTGTTATGTTGCTATCGACCCGATGCTGTTGCGTTCCGAGGGGGACGAAGCGGTTAAGCTTGCGCATGAGCTGGGGCATTGCGTATGTGGCGCCTTTTATAACCGTTATACACCGCTGGAGGTAGCAGGCAAATGCGAAAAAATTGCAAACAGATGGGCAATAAAGCGTCTTATCCCTGAGGAGGTACTTTCTAGGGCGTACCGTGAGGGCTACAAGGAAAGTTGGGAAATAGCGGAGTACCTTTCACTACCCGAAAAATTTGTAAAAATGGCGATGGAGTTTTATATGAGCAGAGTCGAGGGAGCCTGAAATTACTTTAATGCAAAAATATGTTGAAAATCCACGAGATCTGTATTATAATGTTGATGTATTTATTTTGAACGACTTTTGGAGAAGTTAAATATATGAATATTAAGCTTGTCAAATTTATAAATGTATTTTTAGTGATTATGCTTATGCTCTGCACATTAAGTCTTGTTGCAGTTGCAACGGAGGAAACCACTGCGCCAATAGCGCAGTTCGGCACACAGGCGCCGTCTGAAGCGGTTACTAACCCCGTCACGGTTCCCGTCACCGAACCTATTACGGAGCCGATAACTGAACCTGTAACCGAGCCGGTTACTCAAGAGCAGCCTGTCACTACAGGCGAATCAGGAACATTTGCAACTGAGCAGGTTACTCAGGTGCAAACCGTCCCCGCTCAAAGTGTGAGTTATGCAATTGATGCTCCGGATGACCCTGTTGAGAACGATTATACCTATTCGAATAATTATCAGGAGCAGTATATTCAGCAGACTAGTATCGTGCATGATGAAAACGAGACAAAGGCTACACGCTCCCGCCCTACCAATGCCGAAAAAGAGGAAGTTAAAAGCACTGATACCAATAAATACACAAAGATGTTTACGGTGATCGGCTGGATAAGCGGGATAGTTGCAGTGCTTTGCATTGTAGCACTTGTTGCAGTAAACAGAATGTACTATCTGCAAAACAAACAAAAAAGATCAAACGGAAAAAGAAGATAACAAGCAACGGCGGCAAGGATGATACTTTCCATGCCGCCGTATTTATTATTCGAATTCTATTGTTTTGCGGTATCGCAGAATAAATCGGAAATAATAAAAGTGCAATCCATCGGATTGCACTTTTAGTTATGATTTAACTTTAGGCTCTTTGCCAAGTAAAACTACACCGTAATAGTCATAATCAAGTATCCACGCAGAGTATTTGCGTTTCAGCTGAACTATTCTGTTTATAGTTGTGACATAGCTGTCTGTTTCGTCTTCTGTCATTTTTACGCCGTCGTTTGGAGTGAATTCACCTGTTTTTGTATTGTATGTGCCGACAGAGGTTCTCCAATGCCATGAGCCGCCGGAGCCAAGACAGTTTATGATAGCTACAGGATCGGTGCTTGAAAGAATATCCGTACCCATAATAAGCCGTGAATCGTAATCAATGCCAAACAGATTGAGCACAGTCGGCAGTACATCAATAGATGAGCATGGTTTTGTGATTTTTACCGTTTCTGTCATGGAAGAACACCATATAACAAGTCCGTTTCTGTATAGATCAAGATTATTTCGGATGCCGGACTCGGGCAGATCGTAAAGCTCGGCAAGCTCGTTGTCCTCCAAAAGATACGGATAATGATCCGCATTCATAACAAATACCGTATCGTCAAGAATTCCTTTGCTTTCAAGTTCTGCGATAAGCGTGTTGAGCATATCCTCAACTTCAAGATTGCAGGCGATATATGCTTTGATATTTTCGGAATACGGCAGATCCTTAACACGGTCACAGTGCTTTGTTGACATTGCATTAGACGACCACGAATAATATCCATGACCGCTGACCGTCATATAATATGCGCAGAAAGGCGTGTTATCAACATAATCAGGCAGTGTGAGGCTTGCCATCTCATTATCCGAACGGGGCCAAGCTTCACTCATTCCGTCAAGACCCATTTCGATGGCTTTAAAGGTAAAGCCCATATTTGTGTGGGACTGGTCACGGTGATAGTATGTACCTGTGTGATTATGATATGCATATGCAGAATATCCGGCACTCTTGAATGCGTTTCCGACAGCATACGGCATATAATTTTCTGCACTTTCCTGTAAGCAGTCTGCAGTTGTGTAAAAATTGCCGGTCAAATTAGCGTATTCACCCGATGCGGTACTGCCGCCCCAAAGCGAATTATAGTAATTTTCAAACACAAAGCCGGTGTTGAGCATTTTATAAAGAGTCGGTGTAAGTTCCTTTGATACGCAGTTATCACTGAAACCTTCAAGCGTCATATATATAACATTTTTACCTTTAAAATAACCTGTGTAGTCGTTTTTATCGGTTGGTGTAACTGTTTTGAAATACTCATGCATCTCCTTGACATCCTCATTGTCCTCACTTGCAATAAGCGTGTCAAAGTCAATGTCGGTAACATTCTTACCGTATTCCTTTTGCGTTGTCTTCTCGGTAGATACAGTATTATTATTTACTATCAAGGCATCAGGACTTTCGGTATATGGATTTATTATCTCATCATCCTCAATATCAATAAAAAACTGCTGAAGATCAAGACGCGAGGTCGTGGCAAGACCAAAACGTGAGATGGTTTCTCCGGGCGAAAGTGCGCTGGTGTAATAATATTTGTCGCTCATCTCACCGCTGTTAAAGTTGATGACGACTATATTGATAAGATAAAGCAGTACCGAGATGATTATATACGCGATGCGTAATCTTCCAACTGTTTTTTCAAAGCAGAAAAGGCGCTTGTGGAAAAGACATACAAATGCAAACGGAATAGCGCCGAGCAGCAAAAACCAGAAATTACGAAGCACCGCAAGTGCTCCTATCTGCCAAAAGTCCGCCGCGGCGTCACCTGCAAACTGTACCATAACTATCGTGAAAAAGCCTTTCAACACCTTGTAATACATAAAGTGGAATATGTAATAAGCACAGGTGGTAAAGGTCAGTACTATTGTAAGTATACGATTTATCTTTTCTGAAAAGCAACCACATAGCGCAGAAAGTAAAAAGCCGATTGTAAGTGTGAAAATCGGCATATAAACATATCCCATATCTATTGTAATGCCGTACACGCAAAATCTGAAAAGCAGTTCAAGATACAGCAGTGTTGTTGGGAAGAAAAGCTGTGTTATCATCACAGATTTGAATTTGTCAATCCGCAGATTTTTAACATTTGTCATAGAAAGCTCCTTTCTTTATATTATTTAACTCTTTCATTATACCACAAAATCTCATTATTTCAACTTATTTTGACGAATATGCCAATAATTCGAGCTTGATTTTATGCAATTTTTTCGAAATTTCCTTAATTTATGCTTGAAAAATTGCAATAAATAATATAGAATAGATAATAGGCAATTATGTTTAATTGATTTTATAAATGAAAGGAAATATAAGTATGACAGTTCTTAACAAAAAAACAGTTGACGACATTAATGTTAAAGGCAAAAGAGTGCTTGTTCGCTGCGATTTCAATGTACCGCTCAAAGCAGGCGTTATCACAGACGAAAATCGTATAGTAGCAGCTCTTCCGACGATTAAAAAGCTTATCGCTGACGGCGGTAAGGTAATTCTTTGTTCACACCTCGGCAAGCCGAAGGGCGAGCCTAAGCCGGAGCTCTCACTTGCACCCGTTGCAAAAAGACTTTCAGAGCATCTTGGTAAAGAAGTAGTTTTTGCTGCTGACGATAATGTTGTCGGCGAAAATGCAAAGGCTGCTGTTGCTGATATGAAGGACGGCGATGTTGTTCTTCTTCAGAACACAAGATACCGTGCAGAGGAAACTAAGAACGGCGAAGCATTTTCTGCTGAGCTTGGCTCACTTGCTGATGTATTTGTAAACGATGCTTTCGGTGCAGCTCACAGAGCACACTGCTCAACAGTAGGTGTTACAGAGTATGTTGAAGAATCTGTTATCGGTTATCTTATCGAGAAAGAGATCAAGTTCCTTGGCAATGCTGTTGAAAATCCGGAAAGACCGTTCGTTACCATTCTCGGTGGTGCAAAGGTTAAGGACAAGCTCGCTGTTATCGATAACCTTCTTAACAAGGCAGACACACTTATCATCGGCGGTGGTATGGCTTACACCTTTATGGTAGCACAGGGCTACTCGGTAGGCACATCACTCGTTGATGAAGAGAAGATAGATTACTGCAAGGAAATGCTCAAAAAGGCTGAGGAAAAGGGCGTTAAGATCCTCCTTCCCATTGACAATACTTGTGCTAAAGAATTCCCCGATCCGATCGACAAGGAAGTTGAGACCTGGAATTACAAGGTAGGCGAGGTTCCGGCTGATGTTATGGGTCTTGATATTGGTACAGAGTCTGCTAAAATCTTCGCAGAGGAAGTTAAATCTGCAAAGACTGTTGTTTGGAACGGACCGATGGGCGTTTCAGAAAACCCCTGCTTTGCAAACGGTACGATTTCTGTTGCAAAGGCTCTTGCTGAGACAGATGCTATCACTATTATCGGCGGTGGCGACTCTGCTGCAGCTGTAAATAACCTCGGCTTCGGAGATAAGATGTCACACATCTCAACCGGCGGCGGTGCATCACTCGAGTTCCTCGAGGGAAAAGAGCTTCCCGGTATCGTAGCTGCTAACAATAAATAAGAAATGATTTAAAAGCGTGTGGTGTTTGCGCCCACACGCTTTTATACCGAAATAAGAAAGGCGGATCATATTATGAATAAAGCAAAAAGAAATGCCGTTATCGCAGGCAACTGGAAAATGAATAACACACCCTCTGAAACAACTGCTCTCATCAATGAGATGAAGCCCCTCGTTGCAGGTGCCGATTGTGATGTTGTACTTTGCGTACCGTTTGTTGATATTGCTGCTGCTGTTGAGGCTGCAAAAGGTTCAAATATCAAGATCGGTGCCGAAAATGTACATTTTGAGGAAAAGGGTGCGTTCACAGGCGAGATCTCTGCAAAAATGCTCGTTGAGTGTGGCGTTGAATATGTTGTAGTAGGTCATTCAGAGCGTAGACAGTATTTCGGTGAAACAGATGTAACCGTTAATCTTCGTACAAAGGCTGCTGTAAATGCAGGTCTAACCGCAATCGTTTGTGTTGGCGAAACTCTTGACCAGAGAAAGCAGGGCATAACAAAAGAACTGCTCGCTATGCAGACAAAGATCGCTCTTATGGGCATTGAGGCTGATAAGCTTTCAAAGATCATTATCGCTTACGAGCCGGTATGGGCTATCGGCACGGGTGAAACTGCAACTGCCGAGCAGGCAAACGAGGGTAACGCTGCTATCCGTGCTGCTATTGCTGATATGTACGGCGCTGAAACTGCTGAAGCTGTAACTATTCAGTACGGCGGTTCAATGAATGCTAAAAATGCAGACGAGCTCGTAGCACAGCCCGATGTTGATGGCGGTCTTATCGGCGGCGCATCACTCAAGGCAGAGGATTTCTCGATCATCGTTAAAGCTGCAAGCAAATAATCAAGAGGTAGTGATTTTATGAAAAAACCTGTTACTCTTATTATTATGGATGGCTACGGCATCAATAACGAAACCGCAGGTAACGCTATTGCCGCTGCAAAAAAGCCTAATCTTGATAAATATCTCAGCGAGTGTCCTAATACTGTTATCGGCGCATCGGGTATGGATGTAGGTCTGCCGGACGGGCAGATGGGTAACTCTGAAGTCGGTCACACAAATATCGGCGCAGGTCGTGTTGTATATCAGGAGCTTACACGCATCACAAAGTCTATTCAAGACGGTGACTTTTATAACAACGCAGTACTGCTCGGAGCAATGGAAAACTGCAAAACAAATGGCGGTGCTTTGCATCTTATGGGACTTTTGTCCGACGGTGGTGTTCATTCACATCTTACACATCTTTATGCATTGCTTGATATGGCTAAGAAAAACGGTGTGGATAAGGTGTATATCCATTGCCTTCTGGACGGTCGTGATGTTTCTCCCACATCAGGTGTCGGTTTCGTTGAGGAGCTTTATAAGAAGTGTGAGGAGATCGGTGTTGGCACACCTGCAACAGTTATGGGCAGATACTACGGTATGGACCGTGACACGCAGTGGGGCAGAGTTAAGCTTGCTTACGATGCAGTTGTAAACGGCAAGGGCAATACTGCTGCTTGCGGCATCTGTGCAGTTAAAAAGTCATACGAAACGGTCGACGGTGACGGTAAAAATCTTACAGATGAGTTCGTTATTCCTACCGTTGTTGCTGAAAATTACAGCGGTGTAAATGCAAATGATTCGTTTATATTCTTCAACTTCCGTCCAGACCGTGCAAGAGAATTTACCCGTTCAATGGTCGATCCCGAATTTAATGGCTTCGAGCGTGAAAAGGGATTGCTTCCTCTTTACTATGTCTGCATGACAGAGTATGATGCAACAATGCCTAATGTTAAAGTGGCATTTGCTCCTGAAGCACTCACAATGACTTTGGGTGAAACACTTTCAAAGGCAGGAAAAACACAGCTCCGTATTGCTGAAACCACTAAGTACGCTCATGTCACCTTCTTCTTCAACGGCGGTGAGGAGGTTATGTTTGAGGGTGAGGACAGAGAGCTTATTAAAACACCCGATGTTGCAACCTTCGACCTTTGTCCCGAAATGAGTGCATATCCCGTATGCGAAAAGGTAGTTGAAAAGATTGAGAGCGGCGAGTATGATGCTATCATTCTCAACTTCGCTAACTGCGATATGGTAGGACACACAGGTATATTCGATGCAGCTGTAAAGGCAGTTGAGGTCGTTGATGAGTGCGTAGGCAAAGTAGTTGACGCAACACTTAAAATGGGCGGTGTTGCGCTTATCACAGCTGACCACGGCAATGCCGACAAGATGGCAGAAGGCGATGCTCCCTTTACCGCTCACACCACAAATCCCGTGCCGTTTATCGTTGTCGGCAAGGATTGCGAACTGCGTGAGGGAGGCAGACTTTGCGATATATCTCCCACTATCCTTAAGATACTCGAAATAGAGCAGCCTAAGGAAATGACCGGTGAGTCTATCATTAAATAAGTTTAAAACAATAAAAAGTCACACGCTTGTTCGTGTGGCTTTTTTGTATGTCATACACCTATAACGAATAGTTTTAATGATACTTAAGGAGGATATTTGTGCAAATTGTACATTATGAGGGTTTCGTCATTGGGCAAAACGCCGTTTTGGTTTTAGGCTTATTGACAAAACAAAATTTCTGATGTAATATATAGATGAACAGAATATATCGCAACTTTTATTGGAGTGTTACCGTATGGGCATAACCAACTTTTTGCACCGTTTCGCTTTTAGTGTAGCTGTGTAAAGGTTGGCTTTTTTTATTTTCAAAATCAGGAGATAGAAATGAAAGTTATAAAAGCCATCAATAATAATAATCTGTGTGTATTGGATGAGCACGGAAAAGAGCAGATAGTTTCGGGAAAAGGAATCGGTTTCGGAAAGAAATACGGTGATGAGGTAGACAAATCTCAAATACAGAAAACCTATATTATTACCGACTATGAGCTTCAAAAGAAAATGATCACACTGCTTCGTGAGATACCCGAAGAATATCTGACGTTTACAAGCGATATGGTTGAATATATAAATGCCGCGTATAGTGAAAATCTGAAAGAATCCTTGCTTGTAACCTTGAGCGATCATATCGCATTTGCGATCGAACGAAAGAAAAACGGCATGGAATTTACTAATCCGTTGCTTGATTCCATAAGCGAATGCTATCCTAAGGAATTAAGACTCGGCGAATACTGCATCGATCAGATAGACAAAAGATTAGGGATCAGAATGTCGAGAGATGAGGCAGGATTTATTGCGATGCATATAATAAATGCTCGCCTGGATGTAAAGATAAGTGATGTGTATGACATCACCAAAATGATAAACGGATGCCTGGAAATATCCGAATACTATTATAACAAAGAGTTTGATAAAAATGATCCGTGTTATGAAAGATTTGTTGCACATTTAAAATATTTGGCAGGACGTATTTTTGCGGGTAAGCCGTTGCCGGAAGCATTGAGCAATGACAACACTTTTGCTACGATGATAAAGCAAACCTGCAATAAACATTATAAATGTGCTTTGTGTATACAGGAGTATATTTTAAAAACTTATAAGAAAAATATTTCCGAAGACGAGCTTTTAACCCTTACAATTCACTTAAAAAAGGTCAGTTCGAATAGCTGATTTTTATATTTCATGCAGAATATGTGTGTTCAGGCGCCGATCACACCGGTTCTGTGACTAAAATTAAAATGGAGGAATCGACTGTGAAAGACAAAATTTTCGGAGTTTTACAAAGAGTTGGGCGTTCTTTCATGCTTCCGATCGCCATACTCCCTGTTGCGGGCTTGCTTCTCGGAATCGGAAGTTCCTTTACGAATCCTACAACTCTTGAAGCGTACCATTTAACTAACATTATCAAGGAGGGCGGAATTTTATATACCATCCTTGATATTATGAGCAAAACAGGTAGTGCCGTGTTTGATAATCTTGCATTGCTGTTTGCTATGGGTGTTGCCATTGGTATGGCAAAAAAGGAGAAGGAAGTAGCAGCACTTTCCGGTGTTGTCGCTTATCTTATTATGAACACGACCATAAGCACGCTTATTGCTGCTAAAGGCGGTGTAGAAGCAATGGCGCCTAATACTACTACATCTGTGCTGGGCATAACGACATTGCAGATGGGTGTATTCGGCGGTATAATCGTCGGACTCGGTGTTGCGGCCCTGCACAATAGGTTCTATAAGATCAAGCTTCCGCAGGTATTGTCATTTTTCGGTGGCACAAGATTTGTGCCTATCGTATGCAGCATCTTCTATCTGATCGTAGGTATAGCAATGTTTTTCATCTGGCCGGTCGTTCAAAGCGGAATTGCTGCATTGGGTCAGCTTGTGCTTGAATCGGGCTACGCAGGCACATGGATCTACGGTATCATCGAACGTGCACTCATTCCCTTCGGTCTGCACCATGTATTTTATATGCCTTTCTGGCAGACAGAGCTCGGCGGCTCTATGATAATTGACGGTGTCACCGTCACCGGAGCACAAAATATATTCTTTGCAGAGCTTGCTTCAAAATCTACCGAGCACTTCTCTGTATCTGCTACAAGATTTATGTCGGGCAAATTCCCCTTTATGATTTTCGGTCTTCCGGCAGCGGCGCTTGCTATGTACAAGGCAGCTCGACCCGAAAAGAAAAAGGTAGTAGGAGGACTTCTGCTTTCTGCTGCTCTTACATCAATGCTTACCGGTATTACAGAACCCTTGGAATTCACCTTCCTGTTTGTTGCACCTGCTATGTATGTAGTACACTGTATTCTCGCAGGTCTTTCCTATATGCTTATGCACATATTCAATGTCGGCGTAGGTATGACCTTCTCAGGCGGTGCTATCGATCTTACATTGTTCGGTGTGCTTCAGGGTAATGAAAAGACTAACTGGATATGGATAGTGATCATAGGTTTGATCTATGCTGTGGTTTACTATTTTGTGTTCTATTTCATGATTACAAAATTCAAATTCAAAACACCGGGCAGAGAAGCGGATGACGAAGAGACCAAGCTTTTCACCCGTCAGGATCTTAATGAAAGAAACGCTTCTCAAAAATCTCTCGGTTCAGGTGTCTCCGATCTCGTCAGCGCCTTGATTATCAAGGGACTCGGCGGGAAAGCTAACCTTGTAGATTTAGATTGTTGTGCTACAAGATTAAGAATAACCGTAAGCGATGCGACGATCGTAAATGACGCTTTTCTTAAGCAGAGCGGGGCATCCGGCGTTATTCATAAAGGACAGGGCGTGCAAATAATATACGGACCGCATGTTTCGGTAATAAAGTCTAACCTTGAAGACTTTTTGGATTCGCCGGAGTCAGACGATCTCGACAGTTTAGTATTGGACGATGGTGCAGCCAAACCCGAAGAAGCGGAGTCTGTAACTACGAAAACCGATGCTTTCGAACTTCTTGCACATATGAACGGTAGTGTTATTGCACTTGAAAATGTTGAGGACGAAGCCTTTTCATCTGAGGTGCTGGGTAAAGGTATTGCTATTGAACCAACTGACGGTATGCTATACTCGCCTTGCGACGGTAAGGTAGAGATGGTGTTTGACACCAACCATGCAGTCAATATCGTATCACACAACGGTTGTGAAATATTGCTTCATATCGGTATAGACACCGTAAAGCTCGGCGGTAAATATTTTGAAGCTCATGTGAAGGACGGAGCAGAGGTTAAAACGGGAGATCTGCTTATTTCCTTTGACCTTGACGGAATTAAAAATGAAGGCTACAAGGTCACAACTCCTATGGTAATTTGTAATACTGATGATTATGCATCGGTCGATGCTGTTGCCCAAGGCGAAATTAAAAAGGGCGAAAAGATACTCGAAATCAAATAGAGAAAGGACTCAATACAATGAAACAATTTAACTATACGATCAAAGACGAGGTCGGTATTCACGCAAGACCTGCAGGTATGCTTGCTAAAACTGCAAAGGGCTTTCAGAGTGAGATCCTTATTGAGAAGGATGGAAAATCTGTAAACGCAACTAAGCTTATGATGCTCATGGGTATGGGGATCAAATGCGGCGATACCGTCACCGTAACTATAACCGGAGAAGATGAAGAAGCAGCATGCAGCGCTATGCAAGACTTTTTCGCTGCTAATCTGTAATTAGCTGAAAGGTGGCGGAGACTATGTTGAAATTCACAGGAAAGGGCGTATACGGCGCAATTGCCGTGGGCAGAGCATCTGTTTTTTTCAAAAAGAAGAAAACAAAGATCCGCCGTACCGATATCGGCGATGTTCAAGCCGAGCTTGCCCGTGTAGAAGCGGCAAAGGAAAGAGCAACGGAGGAACTTTCGCAGATTTATGAAAAAGCCCTCCGTGAAGTCGGTGAAACAAACGCTCAGATTTTTGAAATTCATATGATGATGCTTGAGGACGATGATTATAACGAGTCGATACGAAATATTATTGAAACTCAATCTGTCAATGCCGAATATGCAATTTCTCTTACTGCAAACAATTTTTCTTCTATGTTTGCTGCAATGGATGATGCTTATATGCAGGCCAGAGCTACAGATGTCAAGGATATTTCCGACCGTCTTATTGCCTGTATGAGTTCCGATGCTGAAAAAAGCGTTGTATCTGATGAGCCTTCTATAATATGCGATGATGATCTTACACCAAGTGAAACAGTATTGCTTGATAAGGAAAAGATTCTTGCGTTCGTTACCGCATACGGTTCTTCCAATTCTCACACCGCAATACTTGCTAGAACAATGAATATTCCTGCTGTTATAGGTGTGGGCGAAGAATTTCTGTCTAATATTAAAGACGGCGATGTGATAGCAGTTGACGGATTTACCGGAGAGGTGTTTATCGAGCCTGATGAGGAAACGCTGGAGCGTATTGAGCACAAGCGCAAAGAGAGCCTTGAAAAGAAGGAACTTTTGAAAAAACTCAAGGGCAAGGAAAATATAACGCTTGATGGCAAAAAAATAAATATTTACGCTAATATCGGCGGCGTTGAAGATATCGGCGCAGTTCTTGCTAATGATGCCGGCGGTATCGGACTTTTCCGCAGCGAGTTCCTTTACCTTGAAGGTACGGATTTTCCAACCGAACAGCAACAGTTTGAAGCATACAAAAAGGTGCTTGTAAGTATGGCTGGCAAAAAGGTTATCATCCGTACGCTTGATATAGGAGCAGATAAAAAGGTAGGCTATTTCGATCTGGGCGAGGAAGAAAATCCGGCTTTGGGACTCAGGGCAATCCGCATTTGTCTGACAAGACCCGAAATTTTTAAAACTCAACTGCGTGCGCTTTTCCGTGCATCTGTTTTCGGTAAATTGGGAATTATGTTCCCGATGATCACAAGTGTGTCTGAACTTGAAAGGATACTTGATATCTGCAATGAGGTAAAGAACGATTTGCAGCAGAGCGGTACCGAATTCAGCAGCGATGTTGAGATTGGTATTATGATTGAAACCCCGGCTGCTGCAATTATCAGCGAAAAGCTGGCGAAAATGGTAGACTTTTTCAGCGTGGGCACCAACGATTTGATTCAATATACTCTTGCCTGCGACAGACAGAATCATCATTTAGAGCAGTTCTGCGATCCTCACCATGAGGCAGTCCTCCGTCTGATCGAATTTTCGGCGGAAAATGCCCATAAAGCCGGTGCTTGGATAGGAATATGCGGTGAGCTGGCGGCAGATACTTCACTTACCGAGACATTTCTCCGAATGGGAATTGATGAGCTTTCGGTATCGCCTTCATTTATTTTGAAGATAAGAGATACCGTAAGAAATCTTGACCTTTCTTAAGTACAAAATTAAAATGCGAGGATATATAGATGTTACCGGTAAATAACGGTGACATTTGTTCCTCGATAAACTTCACTTACATATTCTTTACTCCTTTATTCAAATAACAAAAAGAGAATACTGCAAATGGGCAAAACCGTTTGCAGTATTCTCTTTTTGATAACCTTACCGTAATCACTCGTTTAAACGCAATTAGTTAACCACATTAATAGTCAATTAATCAATTGATTGATTGACTATAATTTGCGAATTATAAAGAATAAAGGCGCCAATTGGCGCCTTGTGATATATAATAAAAATATTTTATTCTTCGCTCAATGCGACTTTCATCATAATAGCGGCTTCAATTCGCTTTTTATGCAGTTCGCAGCCCAACTCATACACGCCGCGGATGCTGCCGGTGGAATGATATGCATTAGCAGCGCAGCCGCCGCTACAATAAAGCCGTGCAAAGCAGTCCTTACATTCCTCATGCGCATAGACATTGCAGAATTTGAACTCATCACAAATATCTGTGTTTTCAATTCCTGTGAATACGGTGCCCATTTTGAATTTTTCATCACCAACGAACTGGTGACATGGATAAATATCACCGTCCGGAGTTACTGCCATATATTCTGTGCCGACACCGCAACCGGAAATACGCTTGACGATACACGGACCGCCTTCAAGGTCGATCATATAATGATAGAAATTGAAGCCTTTACCTTTTTTCTCACGCCTTATCATTTCTTTTGCGAGTATATCGTATTGATTCTTAAGCGTTGCCAGATCATCATATGAGAGCGCATACGGCTCATCGGGAGAGGCAACTACCGGTTCAATGGATATTTCCTTAAATCCAAGGTCAGCCATATGAATGATATCGCTTGCAAAGTCAGTGTTGAACTTTGTATAAGTGCCTCTTATGTAATAGTTCTGCTGATTGCGGCGGTCAGCCCATTTTTGGAATATGGGAACTATCTTATCATAACATCCGTCACCGTTTTTGTTTACACGCATACGGTCATTGACTTCGCGCCTACCGTCAAGGCTCATTACAACGTTACTCATTTCCTTATCGCAGAAATCCATTATTTCATCGGTCACCTTAACACCGTTGGTGGTGAACGTGAAGCGGAAATTCTTGTTGTGCTGCTTTTCGATAGAACGGCCGTACTCAACAAGCTGCTTTACGACTTCAAAATTGAGCGTCGGCTCGCCGCCGAAAAAGTCTACTTCAAGATTCTTTCTTGTTCCCGAATGGGCGATAAGATAATCGAATGCCGCCTTGCCCACTTCAAAACTCATAAGCCCCTTGCTGCAATATTCGCCGTCGCCGGCAAAGCAGTATTTGCAGGCAAGATTGCAATCGTGTGCAACATGCAGACACATTGCCTTTATTACCGATTGACGTTTTTTAAAATCAAAAGCGTAATCTCTGAATGGGTCTTCGGAAAAAAGCTTGCCCTCTTTTTTTAATTGCTCAATATCTTCACACAGCTCCGAAAATTCCTCTTTTGTGATCTTGCCGCTGTGAGTTGTGAGGATATAGTTTTCAAGCTCCTCTTTTGACATTTCCGTGTATTTTTTTATAGCATCAAAGGCTACTTCATCCACCGAATGAACACATCCGCTGTTTACATCGATAATAATGTTGTAGCCGTTACTTTTATATGCGTGAATCAAATTATAACAATCCTTTCAAAATAAAGAGCCACGGCTGATTTTGCCGTGGCCGTTTTAAATGAAATAACTTATTTCTCAGCCTTGCACTGCTCGCACTGCTGGTTTGCAACTGAGCATGAAGTCTTGCTTGCAGACTGGCAAGATGTCTGGCACTCGCCGCAACCGCCCTTTTCTGCTGATTTCTTAAGATCTCTTGAATTCAAGGTTTTAATTCTTTTCATTATCGTTTGCTCCTTAAAATAGGTTTCATTTCTAGTCTTGATTATATCACAAGCATCTTTCCTTGTCAACTCGTTTTAACAATGAATTTTGCTTAAAAACACATAAGTTACAATCAATTGCATTTCCGTCAGAAATGATCTTCTTATAATTTTAAATTTTAACTACACCAAGCGTCGGCGGAAATCTTCCGCTGTTTGAATGTACACGGATACCGTGGCTTTCATATTGCACAAGGTGGTCGATAAGCTTTTTGCTTATGACTTCACCCGGAATGAGCAACGGTATATCTGGCGGATATGCCTTTAAATATT
>JAFPAK010000116.1 GCA_017390825.1 Clostridia bacterium | reverse complement strand
GTGTGCAAGCGTTTTTCTAAGCCTTGAAATATCATCTTTAAGACTGTTATCAAGAACAATTTCTTTTTTGTTGCTTCGGTATTCTCCGATTGAACCATCCTCAAACTTTTCAAAAGAAAGTTTAAAGTCCTTTAATTCGGGATATGCTTCAAAAAGTTTATTATGTTTAAGATAATCGCCGAGTTTTGTAGGTCTTTTTCTTACACCCTCTAATGTTTTTGACAAAGCCTTTAACTCGTTTATTTCAGCCTCGGTAATATTTTCTGTATCGGTTATAAACTTATATTCAAGCTCTCTATGACGAATAACATCAGGATTTGTAAAATGACCGTTGATATTAAAATCCATATCTCTGTCGCTTATCTCAAATCGCCATTTTCCGTCGTAACCTCTAAACCATCCTGTTTGTTGACGGATTTCTTCCGATGTTGCCTTGCCGACATCTTCCATTTTAATAGCTTCATCAAGCTTAGAGTAATTAGCCGTTCTGGATTTTTGACCCGCAAAACTAAACTCCACCCCGCCGTTTTGCTCGGTGAGATTATTTTTTGCCTCACGGAGCATCTCAACATACTTGCTTTCAAGGCTTTTTATTTCGCCCTTTAAAGTTTTAGGCAAAATATCTCTAATCTTCTTGAAGAAATCAATTATAAACTGAATAACCTTTGGTCTGTCTTTAGCATTGATTTCATTAACAAGCTTGTCAAAGCGTTGCTCGTTAAAAACAACCTCGCCTGAAAAATCCGCATACATTTCGGAGTTTAATTTGGCGATGCTTTGTGGTGCAAGCTTTCCACGGCTCTTTGTCACTCCATCACGATATAGACCTTTGAGCGCACCTAATGACTCCGACTTGCTTCCCGTCTTTTCTTGAAGCCATTTTTTAAAAGCTTCAGACTTATCTATGGCAGAAATATAGGTTTCATATCCCTCTTTGTTGTATCGCTCGCCATAGTGCGTTAACTCGTGCTTAAGAACAAAATTTGTAGGGTTAGTTGAATAATAGCTCAGGTGAATCTTACCATCGCTACCGATATAACCATCGGGAGAGTTATTTTCGTCAATTTCGTAACCCTCTCCTTTTAAAACTGCTGCAACATCTTCGTAAACGATTTCCGTGCCAAGTTTGCTTGTTACATCTCTATAAACCTTTTGTGTAGCCGCATCCAAATGATTCTTGTTAGGGTTCTTCGGTTCAAGAGAAATTTTGTCCGTTTGCTTCTCGGTAAGTCCGTCCGAATCCACTATGTTTTCTAAAAGTTCAGAAGCTTTATCAAGTGCGGTTTCGGAGTCTTCTGCCACCGTTTCTGCAGTCGACTGCAATTGGGAATTTTGAGTTCTTTGGAGCAAGGTTTCTTTAACCGCTCTCTGTTCGGGCGTAAGTTGATTATCGGGAGTATTAACTATCTTTTGCTCCGCTTCGGTAAGCGTGGGAGAAGTTTCTGCAGTTGACTGCAAATCCGAGTTTATGTCGGTCTGCTCACCACGCCGCATAGCCTTTGCTTCTGCGATAACATTATCAACATTCCGCTCAACGAACGCCTGCGCCATTTTGGAATTCGGATTCTTAAACTCATTGAACGATTCTAAATATAAGTTTCCGACATCGGCAGAGTCGATTTTTTTACCATTGTTATACTTTTCTTCGACCTCCATAAAGAGTGCCGAATCGTTTCCGACAAGCCTTGCAAGGTCAAGAACACTTTTTATTCCACTTGTTTTTTCAAGATGGTTGCCAAGAATTTCTAACCTTGTTCTTGAAAGCGCAGAATTGACGGAAGGACTAACCATTATTTCACCCGAAAATGCACCGACGATAAATGCTTCCAATGCGTTTTTGAATGTTTCGGCGGAATATTTGTTGTTTTCAGCATATATAGTGTTTCTTATGATTGGCTCTAAAAGTTCTTGCAAAAGCTCTTCAAAGCCTTCAGAAAAAAACGCTCCTGCGCGAATAGTGCTTTTAGATAACCAATTCGCTATAGCCTTGTTAGCTACTTTGCTATCGATCGCCGATATTGCCGCTTTTACAAGTGAATTTGATTTCCCACCGCTCAACAAACTACCGACACCGCCGAGGGTCTTATCGGTTATAATTTCAAGAGCAGCATTAACCACGCCATGTATAAATCCCTGCTGTGCAGAATACCCTGAGTTTGTTGCTTCGGTTGTTGAGCCGCCGATACTTCCCATTGTCATTGTAGTAAAATAGCCTGTACCACCCGTTAAATAACCAACTGCTATTGCAGGAGCTTGGGAAGCAACGCTATTTACTATTTTAAGCCAAAGATTACCGACGAGTGTTCTGTCTTCAGAATTTTCCTGAATCTCGCTCCACAGCTTTTCCTGATATGTAGTATCAAAAACACTCTTTTCAAGCTCTGACATATCCTGATTTGTTGCCGCTTTAAGAGCCGATGTCGAGCGTGCTATATTTGTAGCGCCCGTTACAAAGCCCGTGCCTACGGCATCAAGAGTGTTTTCAAGGAATCCGTTGTCATCAGCCTCTGCCCTCGCCTTTCTGCCTTCAAGCTCGGGCTTTAAATCGGCAATATAATCAGCCGCCGCTTTATTTTTATTACTACCAAGAAAATAATAATAAACACTTTTTTCATCGACGGTCATATAAGCGTATATTCCTTCGCCGCTCGCCACCTTTTGCGCAAAGGCTTTATTTCTTTTTTCTTCTTTACCTCCCGAGCCGTTATCAATCAGATAATCCGAAACAAACCTTTCAACAAAATTACCGCCGTTCTCGGTTTGTTTTTGGGGTTTAGCGTTCTCGGTTTGCTTTTGAGGCTTGGCATACTCCGTGCCTTTTTTGACCTTTTCCATAAAGTCATCGGAAGCAAGCACCGCAAACTCTGTCTTTTTGCGGTTTGACCTTTCAAGCTTTTTGCCCTCGTATATCGCCTGTGATTGACTGTTCGTTCGCTGATATGCCCCTGTGATCCACCACAAAGCATCAAACATATCAATATCCTCTTTGCCTGTGTATTCGTAAAGAGCCGACGCGCCGTACTGCTTTTTCATATTCTCGGCTATTTGGGCGAGCGTCTTTTTCTCCTCCGCCGTCAAATCAAGTAGCTTGTTTTCCCGCACCTTTTCCGCCGCACTGCCCACAACCACTCTTTCAAGCGGATTAAGGCTGTTTTGATTATATTCATAAATGCTCGGGCGGTTTATTTCCCTCACTGCCTTTGCCACATCGGCGTTATAGTGTCTTGACGGTATGCGGGTGAGGGCATCGATATTCTGCTGATGCTTCTTTATGTTCGCCGCAGGGTCATCCCTCAATATTTTCGCCACCTCGGAGGGTGTGGGGAGGGTGGAGGCAGGCACGGATTTGTTTATTTGAGATACAATAATTTGGTCGGGATTAAGTTTCGTTACCTGTTTTTTTGATACGCCGCTTGTAATTATATTGTCAGGATTAAGCTTTATAGCCATTACCATTCCACCTCTTCATATTGATTCAAATCGCCTCTCCAAATAAAATACTTTCCATTTGGAGCTTGCCATATTGTCTGAAGCTTGCCTGTAACATCCGTTTGCAAAACATTGCCGTTTTCATCGGTAGCCTTTTTGAATTTACCACCCTCAGAAACAAGACCTTTAGGCTGATATCCGTTTGAAAAGAAACCTATTTTCTTGGCTTCGTCGGCATAAATTTTATTGTTATTGTCACCCGTATACGGATTGATACCGGCACCAACCGTTCTAACCTTTCCGTTACTATCCAAATACTTTTTGCCTGTTACCTTACCGTAATTGTCGGTCACATCGCCTTGATAGGTATATATAAGCTTTTTACTCTCCTGCTCCTGCTGCTCCTTTATGCGCTTGGTTTCTTCTTCAAGCCTTTTCTTCTCTATCTCTGCCTCGTAGTCAAGGTCGGCTTGTCTTGCCTTTTCGGCGGTGGCTACGGCACTATCATACACCGACTGCCTGAGCGTGCTTTCGCTTGACAGTCGCTTTGTTTCAATGTCGGCAAGGGCGGCAGTCATTTCGCGGGTGAGGCTATCAACCATATTTTGCTTCTGCCTTTGAAGCTTTGCGGCATTGTTGGCGGCAGAGAGCTGCACCGCCGTCTGTTGTGTTCGGTTAAGTCCCGAATCGGTAAGCCCCATATTTGCCATCGTTTCTTTAACCTCTTGCTCGTTAATATATTTCTGCACTGCGTTTCGGCGCTCTTCATCCGCGTACTGCGAATCAACATCGGCTATCTGACCTTTATAAAGGTTGTTCACCATCTCGGTCTGCTTCGACGCCGTGGAATTGATTATGCCGAGTTGTTCATTGAGATAGCTCTGCGAGCCCTCAAGCGCTTTTTTCTTATAATATTCAGGATCATATGCCATTACCTTGCACCTCCAAGTATTCTATAAGTAAGTTCTGCGCCATCCACGGCAAGCTCACCCTCGCTTGACACCCTGAGTGCCATTCGCACTATTGAGCGTATCGGAGGCGCAAGGCTCACCGTTGAAATATATCCCGCGGTATAGTTTTCGGTTTCGGGACTATCGAGGATTATTTCCTCGCTCACGGTGCCGCAATCGGTCACAAACTCAACTTTAATCGGTATGCCGCCGTTGTTACCGAGGAAAAGCTTTACTACATCAACATTTTTTCGATATCCCGCCGCCCCAAAGTCAAATGCTTTGGTGGTGAGAGAAGAAGTGAAAGCAGGCTCGACAAACTCGTTTTCTTCAAAGCCTTCCTCCGCGTTCTCAGAAACTTCGTAAAAGAACACCTTTTTGCCATCGTCTGTATCGCTTATGTCCAAGATATAAAGTCGCACACCGTCCGTACTAACCGAGCTATTTTTTGTCACGCTAAATTCCCATTCATACCACGGGATGTTTTTCTGTGCATCATCGTTCTTGTTGTATGAATAAACATACTGATAGCCGTTTGAATTGTAATCCATAAGATAAGCTTTACCCTCGGCAAATAACACATAATAACCCGCAAAATCGCAAGCTGAAGCGTGTTTGAGATTTAACTGCTTAAGTTTGCGCTCAACCATCTCCCCAACCTCATACACATTCCGCTCGCTATATTGGTTATTGGCGGTAAGCGTATACACTTTACCATTTGAATTAGCCCACACAAGACGGTTTCTGCACAATTCTATGGTATCGGGAATGTCGCACCCAATGTTAGCATTAATAAGCGTGAGTGGAAAATACACTTTTGATGAGGCATAATCTATTACGGATTGGTTTATAAGGTCATCGGCGGTAATGTTTGTGTTCTGCTGATATTGCGTGAAATATATCTCGTTTTCCTTAAAAATAACAAGCATATCTGACTGTTTGCCGAAACCTGTAACTGCGCTTGTAGAGTCTCCCACATACGCACAAGCGTTTTCAGGGAAGTACAAGGGCTGATTTAGACCGCTCCACACCATAAGACTC
This sequence comes from Clostridia bacterium, assembly GCA_017390825.1. Next base: position 3,659 of record JAFPAK010000116.1, on the reverse strand, counting down.
TGTTCGCCCTCTGCCGTATTGCCACCGAGAAAGAGTCGTGTACCTCCGTTTATGCCCTCGGACGCACCGCCAAACCATTCTGTCTGTGTCATTGCAAAAACCTTTTTCTGCTCGTCATATGTGTATGTGCGTGGTATAGTAATTTCAAGGTTGTTGCGTATATATTCACTTTCGGTTGTTATTGCGATTTTATAGCTCGAAGAGTTGCCTATTTCCGGCACAGAGCCGTCGGTTGTAGGTTTAACAAACTCGATGCCCTGAGTTTTGACAAGCAAATACAGACCGTCTTCGGTCTTTCCGTTGTTTTCAAGTTGGCTTTGTATGTCAGCTTGGTGTTCTACCACCTTGCCGTCGATGTGCGTTATCTTGGCTTTAACAATGGTATTTCCCGATTCTACAAGTTTTGCAACATCAAGCGGAGTATCAAAAAGGTATTCCATTGAAACCTCGGCATTTTGAGCATCCGAGCGTTCTGGATTAACCGTTGAATAAATCATTTTATAAGCAGAGCCGAGTAGGTTCGGTCCTTCAAAACCGACACCTTCAAAGCTTGGATTTTTGAGCCGTCTTTCTCCGTTGATTTCCGTCATTGTTCCCCACATCATACAATCAATGTGCGTCCTCGGTGTGTAAAAATCGTATGCGCTCAATGTCTTCCATTCTTTAGCTTGTATACTTTCAAGGCAAAACACCGCGCCTATTGAGGCATAGCAATACAAACTGTTTTTAAACTGTATAAGCAAAAAAGAATCAAGCGGAGATGCTTCAAGTGTCGGTAGTTTTGTGAAATTTCCCGAGCCATCGGTTAAAAACAATTCAATTCGGTTTCTGTTTGCCGTTTTTGAATCCTCGGAAACTGTGTATAGCATTTGGTTGCCACCAAAATTAATGTCTTTCCATTTTTTAATTAAAGGCTTTTCAAAGGAAAACTCACCAAGTTCAAGGTAAATTCCGCGCTCCCTTGTTTTTAGCACACCATCCTTAAACCACATATTTTTGCACTCGGTAAGCTGATTATCGTGTACCTCGGTTATGCCGTCACGATAGTTTACACCACCCGCAAGGTCAGGAATATTCACGCTCCTGCGAGGTTGTTTATTCATTATTGGAAAACACATATGCTTCCCTCCTTATAAATCCGAGCTTTGCGGAAGTGAATCGGTCTTGAGCACACTTCCGCCGAGCGTTCTGCGTTTTCGGTTGTATATGGTCATCCATAACTGCTGTTGGTCGCCGTCATTCTCGCTCTGCGCAATAAATGCCGCCACGCCATACGGCATAACAATAAGTGCCTTTTCCGGTAGCTTTATTTCGTCATCGAGTGAGGATATAGGAATATACTCTTCCTCGCGCGAAACATCCTCATAAACCGTATTTATAAGCTCAACCGCTCGGTTCATAAGCCTTGCAGTCAACTGCTCGTTGCCGTTATTGGCGGTATATCCTAAGAGCTTTAATGATTTCTGTAAAACATCATACGCCGTCATCCGTGTTACCTCCTGCATTCCCTCTCATTCTTTGAAGCATTGCTTGCTGTTGCTCGGGTGGAAGCTTTTCAAACTGTGCAAACAATTCGGGATTCTGATTTGCAAACTCATTTAATACCGATGAGTCGGAAAGCTCCTCGTTTGCCGTCTCGATTTCTTGCTGTTGCATCTTCAAATCTTCAATAAGACCCGTCTTGTTGGGAATAAGTCCATCGGGCAATCTTTCGAGGTATTGTGTAGGTGTGATAATCTGTGCAGTAAGAAGCGCATCAAGTGTAGAAACAACTACCGATGTGCTCCAAAGCGTAGCCGCGCCGACATCGACTTTTGCATTAACAAGCAATTTTGAATAACGGCTTGCGTGGAACGGCACATATGCCGCGCCTTTATCGGTTAATATCTTAAGCTGACGGTCGCCATATAGGTGTAACCAAAACTCCGCCCATATTCTTGCCGTATCCTCGATAAACGCATAATACTGATTCTGCTTAAGCTGCATCGGCTGAAGCGCCGCCTCGCGCATCTGAATTATCGCCGCCGCATTATCGGGGCGCACATTGCCAAGTGCGGCATCGTTTGCTCCCGAATCGGATAAGGTGTTATTTGCAAGGTCGTTGATGCTCGTTATCATCTGTCCTGCAAAGGCGGGCGGCTGGATGTATTGAAGCGCATTATTGAGAGCAAATGTATCACCCGCTAAAACCTCTATTATCTGTCCAGGGTCATTTGTTATAGGCACTTGAATTACATCGCTGTTTTTAAGCATAATCGGCATACCCGTGAGCATACATCCCCACACCTCTGCGGAAAGCGCACGGTTAATGGCTATTTGATTAGGGATAAGGTATGTAACCTCGCTATCGCCGTATGATGAAGAACGCCGCCTATCCCACACAAGCTTTGATATCGGGTAAAGTCTTATGCCTATGTCCCAAGGCTCACGGACCATGGATTTTTCGGTGCATCTAACACACATTACCTTGTATTGCTTGCCCTCGTCGTCCCACTCTTTATAAAACTTGGTAAGAACGGTAACACGCGAGCTGTTCTGCGGTTCTTCCATACCTCTTGTGCCTGCATTTGCTTTTAGATGGTCCGCATCATCAGGTTTAATATTGTCGATATCCTCTTGCGGTCTTTTGTTGCGCCTTGCTTCTCTCTTGACATCCTCCGCCATTTTGCGCTGAGAGATTATGATATACGGTTGATTTTGCACGGAATCACAGTTCGGGTCGCCAAACACCACATTCTCAATATCAACAACCTCGCAGGCTATGTCGCCCATTATGGGAGTTTGCTTGGCACTATCAACATAAAGACCGGTATTAACAAGCTCGTCCCAATAGGTGTATAAGATGCCCGTTCCGCTCAGATATGCGTTTTTGAGAGCATCGGCAGAAAGCACACTAAAACCTATACGCTCCATTGTGGTGGATGCATAATCACCGAGTATCTGCATCATAACCGATGCCTCGATGCCGTCCACATCGCCAGAAAAACCGTCATTGCCGGCGGTTATACCGTCATAAACCATCTTGCGCTCGTTCTCGTCTATAACATTTTCGGGAATTCCCTCTGCGCTGAAATTCACTGCAATAGGTGCGGCACCAATGCTTGAAAGCTTGTAATCGGCAATTCGTTTTATAATATTTCGGCGCACGAGCGGTCTATCGTTGCCGCACTGCACTCCGTGCCAATGGTCGCCTACATAAAACCGCTCGTTAATCTTTGATTGCTCAAATATGCCCTTGTCGCCAACACTTGCTTTGAAGTCTGTGCCGGCTTTATATTCTTCAAACACCGCCTTTGGCGATGTATCAATTTTCGTCTTCATTCTTTGCATTACCTCTCTTCTTCTGAGGTTTGTTGTTTATCTTCTCTTCGTGAAATCCACGCCTAATAAGCTCGTTCTTTTGGTGTTCTGTCTCAACCTCATATATAGCATTTCCGCATTCGTTAACCATTCTAAACATCGATAACACTCCTTCTTTTTTAAAAAAAGTCAAAGGGTGACCATAAGCCACCCTCCGACCTTTAAAAACCTATTATTCGCCTGCGATTGCGAAAATTGTGCCCTTGCGGCTGTTCTTTACAAACAGATCGTAATAGAGACGGAAATTAATAACATATCCGTCGCGGTCGATTACATCGCTGGGCGCGTACATATCAACC
>JAFPAK010000115.1 GCA_017390825.1 Clostridia bacterium | reverse complement strand
TCTGTGGAAGCTGCCATATTGCTTTAAAAATCTTCATTTGTTATCCTTTCCACTTTGTTGTTATAGGTTTGGTTGTTCTTTCAATAGACCGTATGCGAACATCGGTCATCATGGCCTCCTCAGCCTTTTTCTTGCGTATGGTCTCATTTCGCTCATTTTTTGCATCACGAAATATCTTGTATTCCGGGCAATCGCTATGGCAATTATGCTCGCTTGTCACACTCCGCTTGGTACAACCATAGCAGGGATCGTTTTCCTTGCACATTACAGTTCCTCCAACTTGTCAATATATTCATATGGATAACCTCCCTTGCCGAAGATTTTCTCCATCTCCCCGGCAAGGTAATTCGTCTGTTCCTCTCTGCATCCGAGCTTCGTATTGATACGGTACATCTCACGCCATACGCCAAGGAATATAAGCAGACGCTTTTTGCCAAATCCGAAGTTTTTATGTAGCACTATGCAGGCCATCTGCAGCCATATTTTCTGTAGCTCTGCCTGCTCGTGGCATACCTGCTTTACTACCTTGTCGGTCATTAATTGGTTGATAATCTCCTTTTCGCTCTTCGGCAGTCTATCCCACGATTTAGGTAATCTTACCTTCATTTGCTTATCCTCCTGTCGGTTTGAGCCATATCAAGTATGGCCTGATAATGAGATTTTTTCTTATACTTTTTTCCGTTATTCTCACAATCCACTATGATACCCATATACTTGTCTATCTCATCGAGGGAGAGCTTTTCACACAGATCGCCAAACTGCTCCTCGCTCATAAGCACTACACCCTGACCGAGAGTGCCTTCCATATACTTGAGTCTCAGATTATCCTTAATCTCCTCTCTGTATACCTCGGCATCTCTACCCTCAAAGCCTGCCTCCTCGATTCTCTTCTGAATAAAAGCCTCTTCTTCACGCGCTATAGAATGATTGAATGAATGATATTCTTTTTCTTTATCTTTTTCTTTTTCTTCTTCTATGTGCGGACAGTCCGTGGAATTTCCGTGGACATCCTCGGACTCTCCAAGAAGAGCCTTTGCCTGCGCTCGTTTTAGCCTTTTCCGTTCACGGTCTTTGGCTCTCATCTCAGCAAGCTTGTCTGCATTCTGATACTCTTCCCAGCCGGCAATAGTAAATACCCCATTCTCGGTCACGATCATATCAAGCTTCTCAAGGGCATCAAGGGCAAGCAACACCGTATTTTCCTCAAAGTCAAGCTCGTCAGCAAGCATCTTCGGGGTGTATGGGATGTTCTCTGTTAAGAAAATCATCCCTCCCGAATTACATCTGCCTGCCATAGTTAAGAGCATTACCCATATAAGAACGATATTGTTTCCCTCTGGAAGTCTGCGAAGGTGCTTTATCTTACGATTGTCAAACATATCTGTGGTAAGCTTTACCCACTTAACCTCAGCCAAATATCACACCTCCCTCAGAACGGAAGCGCTTCATCGCCGGAGGGAATATCCTCAAAATTCTGACTATTCTGTGTCGAGTAACCTGTCGGCATATAAGGCTGTGCAGGTGCCTCATTTTTAGACTCTGTTGCCTTTCCGCCACTACTTCCGAAGCTCACCTCAGCGGCAACAACCTCGGTGGCGTATCTCTTCTGCCCGTTATTATCCGTCCAATTTCTTGTCTGTAAGCTACCGCACACGATGATGCTGCTACCCTGCTTGAAATATCGGGAAACAAATTCAGCCTGCTGTCTCCACGCAACGATGTTGATAAAATCTACACCCTGCTGTTCCTGATCCTTAGAATAGCGGCGATTTACACCGATAGAAAACGAACACACCGAAACACCGCTTGGTGTCTGCTTCAATTCAGGATCTGCCGTCATATGTCCCATAAGAATTACCTTATTTAAATCTGCCATTTTATTTACCTTCCTTTTCTATAAGTCTATAAACTTTAAAATTAGTCCTTTCTCCGAATCTGTTTTTACCGGGAGTCATCTTGTCTGTGATAAGATATCCCCTTCTCCTGAGGTCATTTACCCTCGATGCCAAACGATAGATTCCTAACTCATCAATTCCTTCTTTTGGGCTGATAGAGCCTTTCTCTACAATATACTTGAGTATTCTCTCGCATTGGTGAAGGTCTTTGTATTCCTTATCTTTATACAGTTCTTTGAGTTCTGCTAATGTGTAAGCCATCATCATTCCTCCAAGTAATTTTTATAAAATTCTTTTATGAAACGCTCCACGTCCCATCCGTAATGATCCATTGCTTTTTTCTGTGCAAACGCTTGTAATTTGCGCCTGCGCTCTCTATTCTGATGCACTCCGTTCGGAGGCTCGTTATGACAATAATGACAAAGTCTTACCACGAGACCAAGCTCGTCCGACTTTGACCGGAGCGCACCGCCGAATACGTGATGCCATTCGAGCCACCTATGCGAGCCGCATATAAAGCAATAATGCGTGTTGTCTTGTATTATGCTTCGCCCCATAGTGATTTTAACCTCGCAATCTCATCGGGAGTCTCGGTAGGTATGTCAACCTGCTTACAGTCTTGGATAATCAAATCAAGAAGCCTCGACATTTGCGTAGAATCATACATACTGCTACCATAATATAGAATGACATTCGTACACCCTTCTAATTTGCTTGGGAACGTATCTGTAATCCAGCCTATACCATTCTTACCCCAGCCTTCTTGAAGTCGCTCTACGGCAGAATTTTTAACGCATACGACCTCGGAATTACCGCCTATATGCTTTACATACTCTCGGTAGATATCCACCTTAGACTCACCCATTTTCTCGGCAAGCCTGTCCATAAGCACCCAAGCGTAAGCGTTTGCATCAAGTGATCGCCTCGGTCTGTAAGGCTTTATCTCAATAGACAATTTCTCGCATCCGTTCAGATCATCCACAAGCTGCTTAAAATCATTAAGCTCGTTGATCTCTAACGTAAGCTGAGGCTTGTTTGTCATAAAGCCGATGTTTGCACCGACTATTCTTCCTGAGATTTTAATTTTGCTTCAACCTCCCCTAATATTCCTTTCATCGCCCGTTGCATTTCCTCAACCGTGTACCTGATGTCTTCCTTGGCAGCTTTAAAGCCATCTCTATATCCTTCCGAGTAAGCGATCCGAGGCTCATTCGCGGTCGTCTTTATGTCTGTTAAGCCAAGCAGATAGTCCGTAGATACATTAAAAGCTTTTGCTATTTTATAGACCATTTCTGCCGAAGGGTATCTAGCACCCTTGTGTTTGTTCTCGTTCAGCAGGTCTGATATTTTGCTCTGTGATAATCCTGTCATATAAGCGATCTTTTGCTGTCGCTCATTTCCAAAAAGTTCTCTCACT
>JAFPAK010000114.1 GCA_017390825.1 Clostridia bacterium | reverse complement strand
GGACGAATGTGTCGATGTATGTGCAAGTAAATTGATACCCGAAAACATACATTAAACATTCAATAATGAAAGGAAATTACGAATATGTCTAACTATAAATTTGAAACTTTACAGCTACATGTAGGTCAGGAAAATCCTGATCCCGCAACGGATGCCCGTGCAGCACCGATTTATGGGCGGCGCTATCATTGGCAAAAAGGAACATTTGGATATTATACGCACTCAGTCACAGATCAATCTGGGCGGCACGATCAGTCCTTTTAATGCTTGGCTCATTATGCGTGGTTCAGTAACTCTTCCGTTGCGTATGCGTCAGCACAATGAGAATGCTTTAAAGGTCGCAAAGTGGCTCGAGGCGCAGCCCTGCGTAAGCTTTGTTGCATACCCCGGTCTTGAAAGTCACAAGGGACACGAAACCGCATTAAAGCAGATGTCACCCGGTTTCGGCGGTGTACTCTCATTCGGGTTAAAAACCGACCACGACTCCCATAATAAATTTGTAAGTCATCTGAAGGTAATTACATCCGCTGTCTCTCTCGGTCACGATGAAAGTCTTATTGTATTTCTTGGTGAGGATGACGAACGGCAATATCTGTACCCCGAAGAGTTCCATAACGGTTTCTTCCGTCTGAGCGTTGGTATTGAGGATGTTGAAGATATTATCGAGGATTTACGACAGGCATTAAAAAAGGTGGATTTGCTATAATATATTATACGAAAGGATGATTGATAAATGATATTGAGTCTTTCCGATATTGCTGAATTTAAAAAAGAGGTGGCCGAAAGGTTTTCAGTAAAGGTACATTTTTGCGATAGCTGCGGTGGACAGAGTTTTACGGTTGAAAGTCCGACAGAGGAAATAAAAGCGTATATTACAGATTTCTTTGCCGCCAAAAAGCTGGAACCTATTTTCTCTGAAGACGGAAGATATTTTACTGTTACAAGGATTTTTTAATGCTTAATCAATTTTCGAGAACCAAGCTTATATTTGGCAAATAAGCAACGGAAAAGCTTGCGGCATCTCGGGTTGCAGTATTTGGTATCGGCGGTGTCGGCGTTGATTCGTTCCGGAGCTGGTGATGTTGACCTTATTGACGATGGTAAGGTATGCCTAACCAATATTAACAGGCAAATTATGCAACTCAAAAAACTGTAAGCAGATACAAGGTTGATATTTCGGCTGAACAAATAGCAGAAATTAATCCAGATTAAAGGGTACGAACATTCAAAAATTTTTATACACCCGAAATGACAGAGCATACCATATTCCTATGAAGAGTGCAGTTATGCACTCTTTATTTTTTTGAATAAACGCCGGGTTTGCGGAAAGTGTTATGTAGGTATTTGCGTTGCATAAAAAGAAGTAACCGGAAGGCAAAATGCCTTCCGGTTACATACATCTCTCAAAATTTTGTTAAAAACAAATAGCAAAATGATTATGAGTATTTTTATACGTTAAATATATTAACTGAAAAGTGATTTAGTAAGATACCAACTATTGCCGATTTTAATTGCTGTTGCTGAACTAACGGTTGTGCTTGTCAATTCAAAAGCGGCGTCATCAGGAGTTTCCATTGTATCCGAAACAGCTTCTGCTGCACTGTAATTCAATTTGAAAGATACAGTAGCTGCCATCTTGACCTCATCTACATCGCCCTCATACTCAGCAAGCAACGATTCAAACTCATTAGTACCACGCTTGATGTATTCACATTTGTAGTCTTCAATTGAATCGTATTTGAAAAACACTCCGCTGTATCCGTATTCAAGCCACATTGTAAGATACTCGCTATCATCAATATCAGCAGAGGTTTCAAGACCGTAGTATGCACCGTACTGCTCAATCTGCTCTATATAAGCATCTGCTGCTGCATCAGATAGCGTTGTCAAGATACCTTCGCCGTCCTTTGCAAGGAACGCTTCACAGTATTCTGTAACGACCTTCTTCGGATTGCCGTAAATTATTTTCTGATAAAGCGAGCTGAAGGTTCCATTTACACATCCTACAACAAGCAAGGTACAAAGCACACCCGCAAGAAATGAAGTAATTACAGATACAATATCTAACTTGTATTTTACCTTTTCTGGTTTCGGATCGGCAGGAGCTGCTGCATTTTCTGCATCAGCATCTGTTTCATCAGCTGAAATTTCCTCTGATACCTCTTCTTCATTTACAACAGGTATTTCTTCATCGACTGCTGTTTCAGGTGCTACCTCATTTACAGCGTCATCATCAACAAGCATTTCTCCGCACATTCTGCAAACAAGTACATCTTTGTCTCCTTCGTGTGCGCCGCATTTGGGACAAGTCATAAAAATTATCTCCTTATTTTAAATATAATACAATTTTAACAGAATGAATACCTTCTGTCAAGCACTAATCCAGCTCACGCTGACCTGTATAAAGCTCGTAGTATCTTCCCTTTTGCGCGATAAGTTCATCGTGATCACCACGCTCTATAATTTCGCCGTTTTCCAGTACCATTATTGCATTTGCGTTACGTACAGTGGAAAGTCGGTGTGCAATAACAAAGGTGGTTCGGTTTTTCATAAGTCTGTCCATGCCATGTTCAATATGACGTTCGGTTCGTGTATCGACAGAGCTTGTAGCCTCATCAAGAACAAGGATAGGAGCCTTTGAGATAGTCGCACGGGCAATATTCAGCAGCTGGCGCTGACCCTGCGAAAGATTTGCACCGTCACCCTCAAGTAATGTGTTATATCCGTCTGAAAGACGCATAATAAAGCTGTGTGCGCTTGCTGTTTTAGCAGCTTCAATTACTTCTTCATCGGTTGCGTCAGGTCTGCCGTAACGTATATTTTCCATGACAGTACCGCTGAATAAATGCGTATCCTGCAATACCATTGCGATATTTGAACGCAGCGTATCACGCTTATAATCCCTTATATCTACACCATCAATCGTGATACTTCCTGACTCAATATCGTAAAATCTGTTTAAAAGATTTGTGATAGTTGTTTTACCTGCGCCGGTCGAGCCTACGAAAGCTATTTTTTGACCGGGATGTGCATAAAGCGAAATATTTTTAAGAACTGTTTTATCGGGAGTATATCCGAATGTAACATTCTCAACAACAACATCACCGCGTACTGTTTCAGGATCATATGCATCCTTTTTGTCAGGTGTTTCGGGGTCAAGATCCATGATGTTAAATACACGTTCAGCACCTGCAAGCGCAGAAAATACGGTGGCGATCTGCTGTGAGATATTATTTATCGGGAACGAGAACTGTCTTGAATAGTTTGCGAACACGGTAAGAGCGCCGGGAGTAAATCCGGTAAGACACATCAAAATACCACCAACGCCAATTGTAACAGCATAACTTATCTGACCGGTGTTACCCATTATCGGACCCATAATTCCACCATAGAACTGTGCTTTAAACTGCTTATCACGAAGATCATTATTGAGTGCCTCAAATTCCTCTATACAATCGTCCTCATGATTGAACACCTTAATTACCTTCTGACCCGTAACGGTTTCTTCAATATATCCGTTTACAGAGCCAAGAGCTGCTTGCTGACCCGAATAATATTTTCTTGAGCGCTTTGCTATAGCACCGCCGCCCTTTATAAATATCGGAATGAACACAACAGTAATAAGTGTCATAAACAAATTTGTTGTTATCATAAATACAAAGGTACCTACGAGGGAGATGACGCCCGAAAATATAGATACAAGTGAGTGATCAAGCATTGTACCGACATTATCAACATCGTTGGTAAAACGACTCATTATCTCACCGGTGGGATGATTATCGTAAAATCTTACAGACAGCGTCTGCACCTTTTTGAAAAGATCACTTCGGATATTTGCAATTGCGTTTTGTGATACAGAAAGCATCAATCTTGCCTGCAAATAGGTTGCAACAATTCCGACTAAATAAACACTTAAAAGTATAATGAGTGCCGCAACTACGTAGCAAAGTGTTTCTGCAGCTGCCATATTACCCATAAACGATATTGCAACGGGCTTGATAGCTTCTGTGAACGAGCTTATCACATTATCTGCAATGCTCTCTATCGTGCTGGGGTTAAGCTCCATATCTGGCAGTACTACTGATGAAAGTTTATTTATAATAGGAGCTAACATATATGAGCCGAAAAGTGAAGATACTGTGCTCAGTATCATACACAGCGCAACTAAAATCAACTTAAATTTCTGATTCTTTATATATCCGAGAAGTCTGATAATTGTATTTTTTGTATTTTTGGGTTTGCCGGTTGCGTGCCTTCCTCGAGCGCCGGGTCCTCCTTTTGGTCCCATACCCATACCGGGGCCGCCTTTAGGCGTCGGTGCGATAGAGTTGTAACGCTTTTGTAATTCTTCAAGCTTTCTTGCCATAATGCGTTACACCTCCTTTTTGCCTGTCTGTGAAAGATAAATTTCACGGTACTCTGTGTTATTCTTTAAAAGCTCATCGTGCGTGCCGATACCGGTAATGCAACCGTCGTTCATAACGATTATTGTATCTGCATTTTCAATTGAGCTGATACGCTGTGCGATAATTATCTTAGTAGAACCCGAAAGCCCTGTCTTGAATTGCTCTCTTATCTTTGCCTCTGTTGCAGTATCAACCGCACTTGTAGAATCATCAAGAATAATTATCTTGGGCTTTTTGAGTAATGCTCTTGCAATACAAAGACGTTGCTTTTGTCCTCCTGAAACATTTGTACCGCCTTGTTCAATAGAATGATCGTAACCTTCCGAAAAGCTATTGATAAACAAATCAGCCTGAGCGCTGTTTGCGGCAATCTTAATCTCTTCAAGGGTTGCATTTTCATTGCCCCAACGAAGATTGTCTGCAATTGTACCGGAAAACAGAATATTTTTTTGCAGTACCATTCCGACGCCCTCACGCAGATTGACAAGGCTGTAATCCTTTACATCAATACCATCTACAAGAACGCTGCCCTCATCAACGTCATAAAGACGCGGTATCATTGAAACAAGCGTTGATTTTCCGCATCCGGTAGAACCGATAATGCCTACCGTTGTACCGGCCTCAATATGCAGACTGATGTTATCAAGTACCTTTCCTTCGCTGTTTTTATAATAACGGAAGGATACATTCTTAAACTCGATATCACCGTTCGTAACAACTGCATCTTTATATTTTGCGGTTTCATCCGAAAGATCCAGTTTTTCATCAAATACTTCACTTATACGTCTTGCACTTGCCATTGCTCTTGATGTCATCATAAGCATCATCGTTACCATTGTAAGCGACATAAGTATTTGGTTTACATAACTTATAAATGATGAAAGCTTACCGGGAGTGAGTCCCAAGTCAAGCACCATTTGTGCGCCGAACCATACTACAACTGCAACGGTGACGTTCATAAACAGCGTCATGACCGGTTGCATGAATATCATTACTTTCTGAGCCGACATACCGCTTTGCTTTAGATCATCATTGGCATTGACAAACTTTTCGGTTTCAAAATCTTCGCGCACAAAGCTTTTTACAACTCTTACATTTGTTACACTTTCCTGAACAGTTGAGTTAAGATTATCCACCTTTTGCTGAACACGCTGAAAACGCGGGAAACCTGTTTTTACAATAAATCCTATAGCAATAAGCATAAGCGGAATAGTTACCGCAAGCACTACTGCAAGAGAAGGCTTTATTGATATCGCCATAATCAATGCACCGATCAGCATTCCGGGTGAACGCAAACACATACGAAGCAGCATATTAACAAAGTTCTGCAGCTGTGTTACATCGTTGGTAAGACGGGTAACAAGTGAGCCTGTTGAAAAACGGTCTATATTTGCAAACGAAAACAGCTGTACCTTCTTGTAAACATCACGGCGTATATCTGCTGCAAAGTTTACCGATGCTTTTGCGCCGAAATATGAACCTCCTACACCGCCCAGCATCATCATAACTGCGGTAAGTACCATTAAGCCGGCATACATGATGCTTTTGGATACGTTCAGAGTACCTTGCGTGCCTTCATCGATAACGATAGAAAGGAACAGCGGCATAAGCACTTCACCGATTACCTCTACTATCATACACAAAGGACCCGTAATAAAGTACAATGTATACGGCTTAACATACTTCAGCCAACGTTTCAATTAACATCTTCCTTTCCCTTGCTCTCTTGATCAAGCTTAATAATATTTGCCTTGACTTTTTCCAACGCTGAAACAAAATCACGCATCTCATTTTCTGTAAATCCCGCAAACATTTTGCGGTCTGCCTCGTCAAAACACAGTCTTGTCTGCTCAATAATGCTTTTACCTTTTTCGGTAACGGTTATTCTGTTAAAGCGGCCGTCCTGTTGATCAGAACTACGCTCAATATAACCGCTTTTTTCCATTTTCTTTAATGTTACTGCAACTGCCGCAGGACTTATTTCAAACTCCTCGGAAATTTCTTTCTGACTGTTTATTCCACCGTGTCTGCCGATAAACATAAGCGTCATATGCTGGGAATGATGTATACCCATATCCCCTACCAGTTTATCAAATACTTTATGCTTAGTTCGGTTGATATATCTAAGGTTTCTTGCAGCCAATCTTAATAAGTTATTATCCACAGCTACCTCCAAATTAATTAACTAATTAACAAACATTGAACATTATAATGCGGCAATGCTTTAAAGTCAAGCCACTTAATAATTTATTTACAGAAAAATAACAAAGAGGTTGTGCTGAATTATACAACCTCTTTGCTTATTCCTATACTTTGCAATACTCATAGCGACCTACAGAAGCT
>JAFPAK010000113.1 GCA_017390825.1 Clostridia bacterium | reverse complement strand
GGTGATAGCGGGGTCTCTTACAAACTGGCTTAAATCGCTGAGCATTTCACCCGAGGACTGATAGCGTCTTTCAGGGGTTTTCTGCATAGCGTGCATAGTAATCTGCTCAAGACCTTGTGGAATTGAGCCGTTGATTTCGGTAGGAAGCTGAGGGTCGCGCTGAAGCTGCATAATTGCAACAGAAACAGCGCTTTCTGCCTGAAAAGGTACCTTACCAGTAATCATTTCATAAAGCAATACGCCAACAGAATATATGTCTGCTTTTCCATCGGTGAAATCACCTCTTGCCTGCTCAGGACTTATATAATGAACCGATCCTATTGCTTTATCTGTAATGGTCTTCTGCTCGCTACGAGAAAATCTGGCAATACCAAAATCAGTAACCTTAATAGTACCGTCCGGCAGCAACATAATATTCTGTGGCTTGATATCACGATGGATTATGCCTTTTTCATGAGCATGCCTTAATGCCTTTAATATCTGTTCACAGAAATGGATAGCTTCTTTCCAATCAACAATGCCCTGCTTTTCTATATACTTCTTCAGCGTGATGCCGTTAATGTATTCCATAACGATATACTGTATAACATCACCGAAGCTAACATCATAAACCTTGACAATATTAGGGTGCGAAAGCACAGCAATCGCCTTAGACTCATTCTTAAAGCGTTTTCTAAACTCATCATTAGCTAAAAATTCGTCCTTTAGGATCTTGATAGCTACGATCCTATCATCAACATTATCATATGCCTTATACACAACTGCCATACCGCCAACGCCGATAAGTTCACTGATCTCATATCTACCGTCAAGACGTTTTCCGATAAATTTATCCATTATAACAATATCTCCTTTTACGATTTATTGCTCAGCAACAATGATTGTTGCGTTGTCTACACCGCCGTTATTAAGTGCGGTTTCAATGATTATATCAACCAAATCATCAAAAGTGTTATTTTGAATAATTTGTTCAAATTCTTTATCAGTAATCATATTGCTTACACCATCTGTACAAAGCAATAAAATTGACTTATCGGGAATATCAAGAAATGTATATTCAACATCAATTGACTCATCAACGCCAAGTGCGCGGGTTATTATATTCTTTCTGGGATGCGTATTTGCTTCCTCTTTCGATATCTGTCCAAGCTCAATTAGATGCTGAACAATCGAATGGTCAGTCGTGATTTGATTTAATGCATTATCAGAATATATATATGCACGACTGTCACCGGCATGTATTATATGTGCATCAGCACCTCTTATAAAAGCCGCAACAAGTGTTGTGCCCATTCCTCGGAGGTTATCATCTGCACAGGCAATATCATATACAGCAATATTTGCTGTTCTTGCAGAGGAAACTAATGCAGCTTTAATAGCAGTATCAGACATAGCTTTATCATATCGCCGTGAAAACTCAAATATCAAAGTTTGCATTACTTTACTGCTAGCAATCTCCCCGCCGTTTTTACCACCCATGCCATCGCATAAAACTAAAAGACAGGATCCGTCATCAAAATATTTAACTTCACAACAATCTTCATTAATTTCGCGCACACGACCTACATCGGTTTTCATAAAACACCGCATTCAATTTCCTCCTTTCAAAGTTAAATCAAGTATTCTTTGCACGGAGCTGACCGCAAGATGCAGAAATATCAGCCCCTAAAGTACGTCGTACTGTAGCATTAAGACCACGCTTAATGAGCATATTTTGAAATTTTAATACAGATGAATTGTCAGGCTTAACAAATTTATCCTTGTGTACAGGATTCGCCGGTATAAGATTAATATGACAATTAAAGTCAAGCAGCTTTGCCAATAAATCAGCGCATTCTTTGGTATCGTTAAGTCCTGATATCAACGCATATTCAAAAGAAATACGCCTACCTGTTTTATTAAAATATGATCTGCAAGCATCAACTAATTCGTTTACCTTGTATTTCCTATTCACCGGCATTATCTGATCTCTTATCTCATCACACGGTGCATGAAGTGATATCGATAAAGTAAACTGCAAATTTAATTCTTCAAGCTGATGTATTCTATTTACAAGACCGCAAGTCGAAAGCGAAATATGACGCATACCAATATTAAGCCCTTTTTCAGAAGATACAAGTTCAAGAAATCTAATGGTATTATCATAATTATCAAGCGGCTCGCCCATACCCATCAATACTACATTTGAAATACGAACAGCCAGGTCCTTACTTGCCGTAAATATCTGACTCAAGATCTCACCTGCTGTAAGATCCCTGCGTTTGCCATCAATAGTGGATGCACAGAATTTACACCCCATATTACAGCCCGCCTGAGTAGAAACACACACAGAATATCCGTGCTTGTATTTCATAACAACGGATTCGATTAGCTCACCGTCATATAGAGAATATAGGTACTTGACCGTTCCGTCAATTTTTGATACAAACTTTTTCTCGATCTTCGCAAAAGAAATATAACTCATTTCTTTCAGCTTATCAATAAGCGACTTCGGAATGTTCTTCATTTCCTCAAATGAATCTACACCTTTGTTCATCCATTCAAACAGCTGCTTTGCACGAAATGCTTTTTCATCAAGACCGGCAATTAAATCAGACATCTCCTGTTGATTTAATGATTTCAAATCAATAATAAAAACTCACCTCGTCCTGATAAATGCACTGATGAAAAATCCGTCTGTATTGTGAATATGCGGCAGTAATGTGAGCATATTATCAGGCTCATTAATGCCACGCTCAATACTACTGAATATGGAATATGGTTCAAAGTTTTGGTTTTCAGATAAAAACTTTTCTGCAATATCTCTGTTTTCACACTTACGCAATGAGCAGGTCGAATATACAAGTATTCCGCCCACTTTTAAATATGACGAACTTTTTACAAGTAAATCATACTGTAAATCACTTAATGTGTCAAGCAATGCTACATTTTTGTAACGAATTTCGGGCTTTTTGCCTAAAATTCCGGTACCCGAACAAGGCAAATCGCACAAAACACGGTCAAATTCACCAAAATTATCGTTTGGTTTTTTGGCATTGCAGACAACAGAAGTCAGATTCTTGATACCTAATCTTTCGGCAGATCTTCTGATAAGACCAACCTTTTGTTCATACAGATCAAGTGCATAGACTTCACCGGTGTTATGCATTATTTCGGCAACAGTAAAGCTTTTTCCTCCCGGTGCTGCACAAACATCTATCACTCGCATATCTTTTTCAGCATCAAGTGCCTTGGCACAAAGTGACGAGGATATATCCTGCACATGAAACAAGCCTTCTGAAAATCCCGGAAGATTTTCGACCGATCCGCCTTTTTCAATCACGATACTGTCTGCACAAATATCACTTTCATGGGCTGATATTCCGTTTTCAACAAACATATCGAGTAATTTTTGGGTTGATGTTTTCAATGTATTTGTGCGTACAGATATATGCCGCTGACTCAAAAAAGCCTCTGCAATTTTCTTACAGTTTTCTTTTCCGTAATCATTAATAAGCGAATTAATGATCCATTCAGGTAAGGAATAAAGAACAGATATTCTTTTTATCTCATCGATAGGCAATTCTATCTCCTTATTATCACGGATAAAAGCACGCAGTACAGCATTAACAAAATTAGAAGAATTTGAATGACGGCGCAATACCTTTGCTAGTTTTACAGATTCATTCACAGCGGCACTATCAGGTACTTTATCCATATATTTAAGCTGATATATACCACATCGCAGTATATTGACAATCGCATTATTCATTTCCGCCAACGGCTGCTTACAGTACTTTGAAAGAATATGATCAAGAGTGATCCTTCTCTCTAGAGTACCGTAAAAAAGAACTGAACAAAAAGCTCTGTCAACACCTGTCAGTTCGGAATTATTCAAAGCGTTGTTGATAACGATATTTGAATACGCATCATCACTATCCATCTTCATAAGTGCTTTAACAGCAATCTTACGCGCATTTGCCATAGATTTCTCCCTAAAATTCAAATTTATTTTCGATGAATCCTCTGCCTCGCATAAAATCAGCAGCATTCATTCGTTTTGAGCCTTCCTGTTGAAGTTCAATGATCTTCAATGCAGAATTTTCACCGCATCCTACTATTAGGTCTTTTTGCCCCTGAATAATAACTCCCGGGATTGAATTGATATTCTCAATTACCTCTGCTCTGAAAATTTTCAATGACTTACCATCAATTACTGAATGAGCAACAGGCCAGATATACATCCCCCTTATGAAACAGTTGATACTGTAAGCCGACTTATTCCAATCGATTATGCCGTCGTTTTTGCTTATGATAGGTGCATTGGTAGCATAATCATCGTTTTGTTTAGTAGGAGTCACCGTCCCCTTTTCAAGTGCATCAAGTGTATCCAGCAATAGTTTTCCGCCATCAACGCTCAATTTTTCATACATTGTTTCAGCATTATCATCACTTAATATTTCTCTCTCTTTTTTAAAAAGGATTGCGCCTGTGTCCATACCTTCGTCAAGAAGCATTGAAGTGACACCGGTCACCTTTTCACCGTTAGCAACAGCCCATTGTATAGGCGCAGCGCCTCTGTATTTTGGCAAAAGTGAACCATGTATGTTAATACATCCGTATTTTGGCATATTAAGTATATCACTAGGTAAAAGCTTACCATATGCAACAACTACACAGATATCCGGATTATATTCTTTAAGTATCTCATAGCCGACTCCTTCTCGCAGAGTAGTCGGCTGATACACAGGAATATTATGTCTTTGTGCCAGCACCTTAACAGCCGGAGGAGTCATTATTCTTTTTCTGCCTACCGGCTTATCCGGTTGTGTAAATACCGCATTAACGGTATGCTCAGAATCGAGCAACGCTTCAAGACACCTGGCGGCAAAATCAGGTGTTCCCATAAAAACAATGTTCATACTTATTCCTCTAACATTTCAATTACGCGTTCTAAAAATAAAACTCCGTCAAGATGATCTATTTCATGGCAAAAAGCACGAGCAAGCAGATCCTCGCCGGATATTTTGAACTCTTTTCCGTGTCTGTCCTGCGCTTTAACAGTTACCTTATACGGGCGTTCAGTAATACCATACTTACCCGGAACTGAAAGGCACCCCTCTGACTCTTCCTGATGCCCCGATGTTTTAATTATCTCCGGATTAACAAGCTCGATTTTGCCCTCACCTACATCGATAACACAAATTCTTCTTAAAATTCCGATCTGTGGCGCAGCAAGTCCAACACCGTTCGCCGCATTCATAGTTTCATACATATCATCAAGAAGCTGATGCAGCTTCTCATCAAAATTCTCAACAAGACGACATTTCTTACCTAACACATCGTCACCGATTTTTACAATTTCACGAATTGCCATATATTTAATTCTCCTTGTTATATGATACTTTCGGGATTTATATCTGCAAAAACAGATACTTCTTTATACTTTCCGGATTTCATAGATGAAATCAAAAGCTCACGAATCATCGCACGAAACCGCTTGCTATTCTTACATTTTATAATTATCCGATATCGGTACTTGCCGCTGATCTTCGGTACAGCGCATACTGACGGACCAAGAATGATAATCTTCTGATCATTATACTCACTTTCAATTGCGGCTACCAGCTTATCAAAAAAGCATTTTGACACAGCCGACACTTTGTCTCTGTCTGCGCCGGAAAAACCGATAACTGCTAAGTCACAATACGGAGGATAGATCAAATACTTACGGGACAGGATCTCTGTTTCATAAAAGGCTTCATAATCCTGCTGAGCAGACAAATGTACAATCTCACTATCCGGCGAAATAGTCTGAATAACTGCGATGCCGGGCTCACTTCCTCTTCCTGATCTGCCAATAACCTGAGTCAGCAATGAAAAAGTGTTTTCACTGCTTTTATAATCGCCGCTATACAATGACTGATCGGCATTGATAACTCCGACAAGCGTTACATCCGGAAAATTTAGACCCTTTGCAACCATCTGAGTACCGATCATGATATCATACTCATGCCGTGCGAAAGCACCAAGTTTTTTCTCATGCGAAAATCTTGCCATTGTAGTATCAGCATCCATACGCAGTATCCGTGCGTCAGGTAGCAATTGAGCAAGTTCCTCTTGTGCCGCCTGCGTTCCGTAGCCCATTAGCCTAATATTATCATTACCGCAGTGCTTGCACTTTCCGGAATAACCTTCGGAGTAACCGCAATAATGGCACATAAGACGATTGTTTGCATTATGATATGTCAATGAGATACTACAATTAGGACAAGTACTTACAGTACCACAGCTGCTGCAAGATACAACAGCACGATAACCTCGTCTGTTAAGCAAAAGAATGGATTGCTTGTTTTTACTGAACCTATCAACAAGCACCTCTTTAAGTTGAGGACTGAAAGAAGAAAACTCACCTTTCTTATAGTTCTCACGCATATTTACAATTTGAACGACAGGAAGATTTACATTTCCATATCGATTTTTTAATGTAAACATCGGGATTTTCCCGCTTTTAGCTTTGCAAAATGTTCCTACTGACGGTGTTGCAGATGCCATACAAAAAAGGCAGTTATTATATTTTGCACGATATATTGCCATATCACGGGCATGATATCTAGGCGTACCTTCAGATTTGTAGGTATGCTCATGCTCTTCATCCATAACTATCAGCCCTAGATTATCAAACGGTGCAAAAATCGCAGAACGCGTACCAACCGCAATATCAACATCATGATTTTTAATGCGTTTCCATTCATCTGTACGCTGACCAACAGACATAGCACTATGCAAAACAGCAACTCTGTTTCCGTAACGATTTTGAAATATGCTTATAGTCTGCGGAGTCAAAGCAATTTCCGGCACCATAACGATAACACTTCTGCCACTTTCAAGTGTCTTATCTATCAGCTTCAAAAAAACCTGCGTCTTACCCGAACCTGTAACGCCAAACAAAAGTGCGGGTCCTATTGTTTTTTCAAGCCCGTCATATGCAGTCTGCTGCTCACAATTCAACTCAATTGGGGTTCTGTTTCCATTTCCGTTATACTCATATGGATTTCTATATACCTCATCTTCAAAATACTCAGCAATATTTAACCTCACAAGTCCATCGAGAACACTTTGAGTTACACCGGTAAAGTAGCAAACCTCTTTAACCGTAGCTGTACCGCATTGCAAAAGAAAATCTGCAACAGATTTTCTTTTGGCTGACAACGCAATACCGCTTTGCTCGGAATCATAATCTTCACAAAGTCTGATCATTTTTACAGTTGCATCACCAATGACACGACGGAATTCATCGCGCTTTGTTATATGACCCGATTTTGTCAGCTTTTCAAGTATATCACTGTCATGATTCAATCCGCAATTTGAAAGTAAATACTCAGCTTTAAGCGGCTCATTCGATGCATTAAGCATTTTAATTATTAGCATTTCATCATCGGAAAGGGATGAGAAATCAACGTTTTCGCCAATACTGTATTCAGCATAAAGCTTTATGCCGATACCAGGAGGCAGCATAGGCTTGACTGCATCAGAAAATGTACAAAAAGCTCTGTCTGCCATATAATCCGCAAGGCCGATCATTTCATCGGATAGGCATTGAAATGTATCAACGATCGAGCTGATCGGTTTGAGTTTGTTGACCTGTGCTTCAAGACAGCTTTTAATTTTCCTGACATAACCTACTCTCTTTTTATTAATCCTCCCAAACGGAATAAGAACACGCTGACCGACAAATATTTTATCGGACATATTCTGCGGGATTACATAATCATAGGTTTTATCAAAGGTAATTGACGTATTATCAACATAAATTTCAGCGCATAAAAACTTTGACACAGACAGAAACCTCCTTGAAAACCGTTCTTTAAAAACCAAATGGGGCTGAAACTCACGTCAACAGCCCCTTAAAGAATTATTTATCCAAACTGTCTGCAAGCTCATTGAGTGCAGTATTAACCGGCTTCTCAACCAGAATTCTCTTCTCCTCAATTGCCTTATCTGAAATATGGCGTGCATAGTGTGCAACATCTGTTACAAGCTGATAACGGCTTTCATAAGCCTGAATAAGTTTACCGATCGAAGGATTAAGCATCTTTCTTCACCTCATTAATAATTTCTATCATATTTATTTTTTTCAAAGCTTGCGCTCTGATAATTGCATTAAAATCACTAACGGCATCTTCAAGCACATCATTTACCACAAAATAATCGTATTTATCACACAAAGCTATCTCGCGTTTTGCTTCATTAACACGCTTGTCGATAACCTCCTGCGGCTCGGTACCTCGCTTATTTAACCGATGATATAAAATATCTATTGAAGCAGGAAGCAAAAATACCATTACAGCATCCGGACATTGTTCTTTAACCTTAAAAGCGCCGTTTACATCAATTTCAAGTATTACATCCAATCCTTCATTCAACCATGCGTCAACTGGTGCTTTGGGAGTTCCGTAATAATTATCAAGATACATATTGTACTCTAAGAGCTCGTTGTTATTGATCATCTCAACAAACTTTTCCTTAGTAGTAAAGTTATACTTTTCGCCGGGAATCTCATTTGTTCTGGGGGCTCTGGTAATGGTTGAAATTGAAAGTCGTACATTTTTATTCATTAACAAAAGCTCGTGCAACACTGTATCCTTGCCGGAGCCCGACGGACCGGAAAATATAAATAATGTACCTTTTTTACTCATATTCAACCTCCTCAGCCCCAATTTCAGCATTTTCATCAAATTTCGCTGCAACAGTTTCAGCAAGCAGATAGCTCAAAATAACATGATTGCTGTCTGTAATGATAACAGCACGAGTGCGTCTGCCGTGTGTTGCATCAATAAGACTGCCGTTCTGCTTAGCTTCAGATACTATTCGCTTGACGGGCGCTGATTCGGGACTAACGATTGCAACCATTCGTGAAGCGTTGACCATGTTACCAAAGCCAATGTTTACAAGTTTCAACTATGACACCTCTATTCGATATTCTGAACCTGTTCTCTTATCTTTTCTATTTCGGATTTTGTGTCAACAACGATTTTTGTTATCTCAACATTAGAACATTTTGAGCCAATCGTATTTGTTTCTCGATTGATCTCCTGCACAAGGAAATCAAGCTTTCTGCCAACCGGTTCATCCAACTTTATCAAATCTAGAAACTGTTTGATATGACTGCGAAGACGGACAGTTTCCTCGTCAACTGCGATCTTATCAGCAAATATTGCAGTTTCAGTAAGCAAACGCTGCTCATCTATCTGTGCATTATCAAGTAACTCCCGCATTTTTTGCTCGAGTCGTTCTCTGTAAAGAGAAACTGTTTCAGTTGATTTCTTTTCAACTTCTTCCACAGCAGCAATTATCGTGTCACACCGTGACGAAAGATCCTGATAAAGACGCTCACCCTCTATTTTTCGCATAGTTATAAATGAATCGATTGCTTTGCTCATTACCTCTGTAACATTCTTAACAATGCGTTGCTCATCCTCGTCCTCTTTACATACAGTAAGTACATCGGGATTTCTCGTGATATCTGACACCGAAAAATCAGAACGAAGACCATAAGTATCAGCCAATTCTGTATATGCATCATAATACGCCTTAGCAAGCGGATGATTTATTGCAACTGTAATACTGTCAGTTTCAAGCATGTTGATGCTTACATAAACCTCTACCTTGCCTCGGCTGATAAGCGTATTTGCAAGACTTTTCAGTTTTTCTTCAAGATAACCGAACTGCCTTGGAATACGTGCAGAAAACTCAAAATAACGGTGATTTACAGCTTTTATCTCGGTCGTTATTTCCATTCCGTCAATAACAGCCTGAGCTCTGCCGTAACCTGTCATACTTTTAATCATAACATTAACTTCCTAAATATATTTCATCATATTATTTTAGCATAATATAGATTAATTGTCAATGAAATACAACCATATTTTTGTCAAAAAGACGCCCTCTTATAACTTTTTCAACCGAAAATCCAATTACTTGCATTTCAGCAGCATTTAGTATAACCGAAGGATTGATATTATCATCATTTCCTGCCGGTAAACGCATCAATATCTTCAAGCCTAAATAATAGTCATCAATAGATAAATCAAATATTTTGGGCTTAACATCAAAGGATTTCAGACCGCCTTTTTTAGTTTTCTTTTCAACGATCAATTCATCACGGTTCAAAAAGTCAGTTAAAAGCTTTTTGTTATTGCCATCGCATTCAATATACAAGACAAATTCAGCAAAAGCTATCTCTTTTGGCTTTATATGCGGCTCATATACCTCGACCGCTTCAATACAATCAGGCAGAGCCTCGGACAAGGCACTACATACTTCTTCAAAAGAAAGGCTGTCATCGATTATTCGAAAATCCATATAATCATATTGGCTTTCATAGCCTAAAGACAAAGGTAAAGCAAAAGTGATAAATATATGCGGATTAAAACCCTCTGTTACCCAAACCGGTATGCGACTGCGCTTAATGGCACGAAGCATCAAACGGTTTACATCCAGATGCGAAATATATTTAGCTCTGTCTGTCTTTTTATAAAGTAACCTTGCATTTCGCACAATCAACACTCCTTTCAAGTAACTTGTTAGCACCGCAGCCGGCACATTTCTCACGGCAATTCATCGTGGTTGCAGCCCTTTTAGCAAGCTCGTTTTCACGCATCAAAAAGTTTTTAGTAACACCATAGTCAAGATGATCCCACGGTAAAATCTCATCGTATTCACGATCACGGTTTGCGTAGAATTCCATAGATAGTCCGCAGTCGTCAAAAGCAATGCGCCATTTATCCATATCAAAATACTCACCCCATGAATCGAACTTACAGCCTAACTCAACAGCTCTTGCAATAACTTTTGAAAGTCTTCTGTCCCCTCTTGCAAATACCGCCTCCAGTAATGATGTTTCACTTTCATGCCAGCTTATCCTGATCTTTTTAGTAGTCAGAGAAGAAACAAGCAATTCCTGCTTCGCTCTGACATCAGCCATAACATTCTGACCAAACCATTGAAACGGCGTATGCGGTTTCGGTACAAAAGTTGCAAGACTGATTGAAACCTGAACCCCTTTTCCTTTGGGTCTGTTCTCCATATTATAAAATAAATCAACTATTTTTTGCCCGAGCTGACCGATAGCGATAATGTCCTCGTCTGTTTCATGAGGCAGTCCCATCATAAAATACAACTTTACTGAGGTGTGTCCGCCCTTAAAAGCATCAAGACAGGTTTTCAAAATCGACTCTTCATCAAGATTTTTATTTATAACATCTCGCATACGCTGCGATCCGGCTTCGGGAGCAAAAGTTAGACCGCCTTTTCTGACTCTTTCAACCTTTGCGAGTAATTCCGGCGAAAATGAATCAATACGAAGCGACGGCAAGGATATGCTTATATTATCCTTTTGGGTCCAATCAAGCATATCATCAAGCAAAGGCTCAATCTGTGTATAGTCACTTGTAGAAAGCGAACATAACGAAACCTCATCGTATCCTGCTGTATCACAAAGGCTTTTTGCCTGCTTTGACACAGTTTTATAGCTTTTCTCACGAACAGGACGATAAATCATACCTGCCTGACAGAATCTGCAACCTCGAATACAACCACGAAAAACCTCTTCTACCGCTCGGTCAAACACAACATCAATAAACGGCACAACAAACTTGTCCGGAGCAAACATTGTATCAAGATCCTGAACGATACTCTTTTGTATCGGCATAGGT
>JAFPAK010000112.1 GCA_017390825.1 Clostridia bacterium | reverse complement strand
GGAAACAGAGAAAATATGGATATTTTCATCAATGATGATGAGAAAAAATCTAATCTTGTGTTCAGTGTCAGCGATAACCGTGTAAATGGTGTAAACGGAAAATTCGGTAAAATAACGGGGTATACAATCCGTATAGGGTCATCTTCGGCTTACATCAACAAGAGCTATCCTGCTGATTATTTTAGCTTCCTTGATTCTAAGGTGAAAGCCAATGCAAGTACTACATCTTTGTCATTTACAAGTGCTGCTGTGGAATCTGTCAAGAAAAAGGTAAACAGCAACCTTGATACAATACCGATAGACAAGTATTTTTCTGCATGGATAGAATCGGTACAGAACGAGAAAAACTCTCAGGACAAGACACCGGGAGTTATCAGTGACGGTGGAAAAGCATACCATCAGGAACTTAAATTTACGCCGATTGTAGATTATTATGATGTGGATGTTACCGTTGTAAAGCCATATACTGAAGGAACAGACATGAATGTTGTTCTCGGCGGCTTTAAGTGGCAGGAACTTTCTCTTGGAGAGCATCGCTTCCATGCAGGTGATTCACTTGATCTTACAGGTGAGCCGTATGATGATTCCTATAAGGCGGAAGGCTACGAGGTTTCGGTAAATGACGGTGTGTTCAACACCATACGTGATACAAAAACACTTGTACTGCTACCCGGAAATAAATACACCATAAGACCTGTAATTTCTCAAATCAACAACTGTATTGAGATTACCAGATCTGAAGGTGCTATGAAATATTTTGAAATTGGAAACTACGTTTTCACAGAAGAAGAACTTGCTCCTTATCCTGAATTTGCTGGTAAAACAATCCTGAAGCTTCATCCCGAAAAGAAAACCGTGCTTGAACAGATGACGCCCGAGGTTGGAAAAATTTATTATCTTGATGTTATATGGAAGGATAACCGTTCTAACAAAAGTTTCACATATTTCCCGTATATAACCGACAAAATGACGGGCAATAAGTATATAACAAACAGGTACTACTTCAAGGCTCGATCTTTGCCGGGCGACAATGTAATAAACCTTGCAGCTTATCAAGCTAAGGCAGCTAATGTTGGAAAATACAAAATTAAAGGCTCTGTAAAGACATCTTACAAGCCGATTTTGTCAAACGGACTTGAATTTTCCAAAGAGGGCGCTCAGGGCTACAGTGTAATCATGGGTAGTGGCGAAACAGAATATGAAAAGACATCAGTAGATGGTGTTAAGGAAATTGTTACCGGTGTTGATACTGTCAAAGATTTCACTGACGAAAACGGAAACTTTGAATTTGATGCAATTCAGGGCTTTAAGAATGTATATATAAACCTTTTGGTTACCAACGGAACAAATACCGAGGATATCATAAATATAAAGCTCCCCGCAAAAGGTACGAATGGTAAGGAAGTAACTGTAGGCGCAGAGGAATTCTGTCTGCAGTATTCACCAAATCTCCCTTATATCCCCGAAGGTGGAATATCTTATTATTATGACAAGAGCACAAACAACGAGCAGATAGATTTAAGAGAAAACTCTATCCGTGTTTTTGACGATAATCTTACAATCCGTGCCGTTGTAAATTCCAATGGCAGAAAGATAAAGAAAGCGGTATTTAAGATTCGCACCACAAACGGTATTGTGTCATCCTATGATGCATATCCCGAAATGACCGGTTCAAATGTTTATTCATGCAAGATTGACGCACTTCCCGAAACAGCATATAACGGCGACCGTGTGAGTGTATACCTTGTTGACGAAGAAACGATTGACGGAACAGAGGCATCAGAGGCAATCGTATATCCCAAGGTAGATACCGGAATAGTCTTCTATGTTGAAAATGCGGTTATTGCTCCCAAGGAATATAGTGTTGATGATATTACAACAGTAGACATTCCTCTTATCGGAAAAGCCAGTCCAACTGTCAACTCCGGACTTTTGAAGATTGAAAAAACAAAGTGGGAAGACGGAACGGGATTAACATTTGCGGTAAATGCAGCAGGCTCCTGGACAAATTCGCCTCCGATGACAGTAGGGCAGAAATTAAAGGGATATAAGAACTTTAAGGGTGCTATAGAAAAGGCGCATACTACTAACAAACAAGCAAAGACAGCAAAGACAGAGTACGATAACTCTTTATATACATTAGATGGGGCAATGTACCTTGTCGATCATGCTTCAGAATATGGTATGACTAAAGATGAGAGTCAGCAAGAGCTTGATCGGGCGTCGATGAGTGCACATAATTATGAACAACTGTATAAAACACATTCAAAGCAGGCAAAAGATGCTGCTACGGCTTTTGATAAGAGTTTTTGTACTATAAACGCAACCATATGTTTTGCTTTAGATTTTATCCTAAATCCTGAAACGCAGGAGTTTAAACATTTCCGTACATCATTTGCATTAGGTGGTACAGCAACCGTAGTATCTACCAAGTATTCCCTTTTGGGTTCTGTTCCTACTTTTATTAACATTACAGCAACAATACAGGTTAACTTAACAAACTCATGGACCAAAGACGGTATGCTCAGCAGTACAGATTTTGAATCATACAGCGGCAACATAAAGAGCATTATTGATGATGC
>JAFPAK010000013.1 GCA_017390825.1 Clostridia bacterium | reverse complement strand
CCCTGCCGCCGCAATATTGCCGAGAGTTATTTTATGATTGTAGTTTTCGTGGATGTATTCTACCATACTTTTAAGTATTGTGAGTTTATGATCAGTGTTTAATCTCTTGATTTCTGCAACACTGATGTGAGATACCACCTCGTTCCACAAAAGGCAAAGCAAGCCTTGTATATATAATTGGGCCGACTGTATATTCTTTTTCTCACAAATACTTTGTATATAATTTAAGATACTGCGTGAAGTAAATGATCATGATAAGGAATATTACTTCAAAGACAGAAAAATCAATCTGACAAAATAATAAAACCGCCGAGAAGGCCAAGTATCCTTACGGGTACTTGGCCTTCTCGGTAGTTTTTTATTATTTACATAAGCCACAAATACATCAGCGGAATGGTAATTGCACCGAGTGTGTGTGATATCAGTGCCATGCTGGCTCCGAGTGAGGTGTCACCACCGTATGCTTCCGGAATAACGACCGTATTAAGTCCAAGCGGCATACAATATGCGGCAAGCGCCACAAACTGAATCTCATACGGTGCGTTCAATGCTTTAAGCACTAATATAAACACCGCCGGAATTATTATCAGCCGTATTGCCGATGCAATATACACCTTTTTTATCTTCAACAGCTTGACTATATTGTACCGTCCGATAACAAACCCCGTAATTATCATTGCAAGCGGTGCCATACACGCTGCGAGCGACGATATCACGCAGGAGGAGTTAGACTCTGAATAAATAAACGGTGCGTAATCACTCAAAAGTTCAGCAGAGTTGGTAAGTCCGAGAATAATACCGACAACTATTGCAATAAATATTGGATTTATAAAAGATCTGACCGAGAAAAATTTTCTGCCCGGTGTGAGCATTGCAACACCGGCGGTATATACAAACAGATTAAGCGGCAGGATAAACATCATATACACAAAGCTATATGATATATCGGTACCGGCAACGGTCATGTTACCGAATGCACCGTTTACCACCGCAATTCCCATAAAGCTGAAATTAGCAACGGTGAACGAGTAAGTGTATATACTGCGCTCATACTTGGATTTGGAAAAAATCTTCGCCAACGCCACACCGATTACTATCGCAGCAGCAAGCAAAACTGTCGAATACAGCACGCATTGCCATTGCGATTTAAGGTTTGGCAGAGTGCAGTTGGTCATAAATGTTTTGATAATGACTGCGGGGATCAAAAAATAATTTTCAAGTTTTGAAAGCCCGCCTGCAAAATCATCAGGAAATATACCCGTCTTCTGAATAATAAAACCCAATGCTATAAATATCAACAATACCGCCATCTGGGATAATGTTGCTGAAAAAATCTCCATAAATTTTGCCTGTCTCCTATTTTAAATCTATAACCAATCTTGCATCGTCAAGACCGTCTGCATGAGCAAACAGTTCAACACTGCCTGTCTTTTCGCCTGCCTTAAGCGCAACAGTTATCTTGCCTGCACGCATTTTTCGATCGGGACAGCCAACCGGTGTATGATCGCTGATATCCGATCCGGTGCCAACTATCTTCGCAATCTCATTACTGCAATCAAATGATACGAACGGTGTTGCATCGGGAACTTCAAGTCCGTTTTCATCCACCGCAGAGCAGGTAACAACTGCAATATCCTGACCATTTGCACAGATATCACCGTTATCAAGCGTGAGCTTTAATGCAGCAGGCTTGCCCGTTGTTCTGACTTCATCTGTGCATACGACTTTGCCGCCAATATAACCCTTGACAGTCAAAGTACCCGGCTCATACTCAACATTCCATTCACCGTGTGAATACTTTTCGATATTGGTTATTCCAAAGGATTTTCCGTTTAAAATAAGTTCTAGCTGTTCACAGTTTGTGTATGCAAACACCTTAATCTTTTCGCCGATGCGGCTCTTCCAATTCCAATGCGGCAGAAGATGTACCATCGGTGTGCTAAGCCAGTAGGATTGGTTATGGTAAAAAGCATCTTTCTTTTGTAAAAACAGATCAATTGCACCTGACTGTGAGCAGACACGGGGCCACATTGCCTCACCACGGTGCTCAAATGCTATCCATTGGAACTCGCCAAACATCCACGGGCGATCTTTAAGCATTTTCCACAAACGCTCTCTACCGGTAAACCATGAGTTTGTGTCACGATCATATGCCGGTGCATATGCACGCTTTGAATTATCGTCGAAATACCAGCCGCGCGTAGTTGAGGTCGCACAACACTCCGAAGAATAGATCGGCGTGTTGGGGTACTTCTCACGGACAACATCAAACAACCAATGATTGTAGTTGATACCGATAAGATCAAGATCATCGTAAACCGTAGCCTTATCAGGAGAAATCGAAACTGCAGAAGTAGTATAGCGGTATTTATCCAGTTTTTTAGCACGGGCAATCATGGTTTTGTTGATGCGGCGTCCCTCTTCTGTTACATGGTGCATTTCCTCGTTGCCGAGTGACCACATTATAACTGAAGGACGGTTGCGGTCACGCTTTATAAGCATTTCCATCTGCTTTAAGCCTTCCTCAGTGGAATCAAACCAACGAACCTCATTCATTACAACAAATCCATTTTCATCAAGCGCATCCATAAAGCTTTCTGCCTGCGGATAATGACTGCAACGGTAGCCGTTCGCACCCATCTCCTTCATAAGCTGTACCTTGTATCTGAAAATGTTATCGGGAACTGCTTTGCCGGTCAGACCAAAGTCACCGTGTCCGCAAACACCGTTGATAAAAACATGCTTGCCGTTGATAAACAAGCCCTTATCAGCATCAATATAATACTCGCGGAAGCCGGTTTTGGTATCATAGGTATCCACACATTCACCGTCGACAAACAAATGAGTACGAACAGTGTAGATATAAGGAGAATCAACATTCCATTCGTTGATATCATCACATTGCATAACATACTTTGCAGTAGCCTTATCTTTAAAGCTGACATCGACCGCTGCTGTTGTCTTGCTTATAAGATTGCTTTCTCTATCAATGAGCTCAGTCACTATCTCTACCGACTTATCATCATAGTTTTCATTTACAACAGTAGTTTCAAACTGCAAGCTCCATTTGCCATCGTTCTTGATCGGCGCAGCATATACACCGTACAGATCAACTGAAACAAGATCAGTCTTGTTGAGCCAGACATGGCGGTATATGCCACCACCCTGATACCACCAACCCTCAGGTGCATTGAAATATGTATATACGGCAAGTACATTATCTTCACCGAACTTCACATAGTCTGAAATATCTATTTCAAAAGATGTATAGCCGCAAAGATTATGTGCCATTTCACAGCCGTTAAGATATACTTTACAGCGTGTGGCAACACCCTCAAAGTACAGCGTTAAACGGCGACCTTTATCTTCTTCACCAAGAGTAAAATGCTTTCTATACCACGCATTCTCATAGTCAAAGAAGCCGAGAGCCGGATTGTTTTCCTCCTTAGGCTCGCCTGATATAACATAGTCATGTGGAAGATCAACATTTTCCCACTTATAAGGCGAAAACTCAACATCAATTCGGAAATCAT
>JAFPAK010000001.1 GCA_017390825.1 Clostridia bacterium | reverse complement strand
GTAGCCGTTTTCTATAAATCTGCTCTTTGTATATTTCTGCATAAGCCCACTTCCTTTTGCTCTATTTTAACTTGTCTGATAATAAAAATCAATACAAAGGCAAAAAAAGACAATGCAGGATTCTGACATGCAAAGTATAATAAAATCATAATCAATGGAACGTATTAGACAGGAGGTGTCAGTTATTAAATTTATTGGTATCGACATTGGCGGAACCAAATGCGCAGTGGTTTCGGGCAATGATGCGGGTGAAGTTATACAAAAGGAAAAAGTCCCAACAAAGGATTGCAAAAACACTATTGATAAGATAATCAAAATTGCAAAAACAATGGGCAAATGTGATGCTATAGGTATAAGTTGCGGAGGCCCGTTGGACTCTAAAAACGGAATAATAAAATCACCGCCTAATCTTCCCGGATGGGATAATATTAAAATAGTAGATGTGCTAAAAAACGAATTCAATGTTCCTGTCTTTTTAAGAAATGATGCAGATGCATGCAGTCTTGCAGAATGGAAATTCGGAGCAGGAAGAGGGACACAGAATATGATATTTCTTACTTTTGGCACGGGTCTTGGTGCGGGACTCATCTTGAATGGCAAACTGTACACCGGTGCTTGTGATATGGCAGGCGAAGTAGGTCATATAAGGCTTTCTGATTATGGACCGGTCGGTTACGGAAAAGCAGGTTCATTTGAAGGATTCTGTTCCGGCGGCGGTATAGCTCAAATAGGAAAAACCATTGCAAAAGAAAACCAACAAATGGGCCATCCTGTAAGTTTTTCGGGTGATGAAATAACAGCCAAATCTATCGCTGATATCGCTATATTAGGCGATGAAAGTGCATTGGAAGTATACAAGCAGTGTGCACATATGTTAGGTCGAGGTCTTTCAGTGCTGATTGATATACTCAACCCCGAAAAGATAATTCTTGGAAGCATATTTCAACGCAGCGAAGAATTATTACGAGCAGAAATGGAAAAGGTTATTGCAAAAGAAACTCTTCCTCAATCGCGCAATGTTTGCAAAATAGTTCCTGCAGAGCTTGGTGAATCACTTGGAGATGTTGCTGCTTTGTGTGTAGCGGTTTGCGGAATAAAAGGAGAAATATGAATGGAAAAGCTAATGGTACGCTATCCTGCTCTTAAGTCCTGCGAGAGTAAAATTAAAAATACTCTTGAACTTATGATAAAAACATACGAACAAGGCGGAAAGATACTTATATGCGGCAACGGGGGCAGTGCGGCAGATTGTGAACATATTGTAGGCGAACTCATGAAAGGTTTTCATTTGAAGCGACCTGTTTCCGATGAACGCATACCGGAAGAACTCCGCAAAGGTTTGCAAGGAGCTTTACCGGCAATATCTTTACCAAGCCAGATATCCGTGCTCTCCGCTTATGTTAATGATGCAGATCCTGAGATGATGTATGCACAGCTTGTATATGGATACGCATGCAAAAATGATCTTGTTATAGGTATTTCAACTTCAGGGAATTCTGCAAATATAATCAATGCCCTGACCGTTGCAAAATCACTTGGCGTAAAGACCGTTGCTTTGACAGGTGAAAAGCCAAGCAAATTGATGGAGCTGTGCGATGTTACAATAAATGTTCCGAGCTGCGAAACTTATGAAGTGCAGGAATATCACTTGCCTGTTTATCACTATCTGTGTGCATCTCTTGAAAAACATTTTTTCTCAAAATAAAAATGAATTCATAAAAAGGAGATTGAAAGATGAAGAAAAAGTTCCACCTCATTGCAAACGCTCACCTTGACCCCGTCTGGCAATGGCGTGTCCCTGAAGGACTGTCGCTTGTTAAATCCACTTTTCGCTCCGCACTTGACAGAATGAACGAATTTCCCGATTACACATTCACAAGTGCATGTGCAAGCTACTATAAATGGATAAAACTCAACGAGCCTGAAATGTTCGAAGAAATAAAGCAAAGAGTAAAAGAAGGCAGATGGGCAATTGTTGGCGGTATGTGGGTGCAACCCGATTGCAACATTCCGTCGGGTGAGGCATTCTGCCGTCACATGCTCTATTCACAAAAGTTTTTCAAAGAGAATTTCGGATTCATCGTAAAAACGGGATACAATGTTGACTCATTCGGACATAACGGTATGTTGCCTCAGCTGCTGAAAAAATCAGGAATAGACAATTACATTTATCAGCGACCTGACAACCGTACAGAAAAACCTAATCTTCCGTTTGATGATCTGCATTATTGGCAAAGCCCTGACGGAAGTGTTATCAATGCTTTCCGTGTTCCTGACGGATACGGCGGAGATGTTCACGAGCAGCGCCTTGTTGACCACTATTACAACAAAAATCAGCCGATGATGGTGCTTTTCGGTGTCGGTAATCACGGTGGCGGACCTTCAAAGGAGCACCTTAAAAACGCTGAAAAGCTTATCTGTAACGGTGATTTCAAATATTCCACCCCCGATACTTATTTTGAAGAAGCACAGGGCACTGAAATGCCGCTTGTAAACGAGGATTTGCAGCACCACGCAAGCGGTTGCTACAGCGCAAACAGCAGAATTAAAAACATCAACCGCAGGGCAGAAACAGAGCTTGTAACGGCTGAAAAACTGGATGTTCTTGCTAATATAATGACGGGTTCTGCTTTGCATAACAAGCAGATTGAAGCCGCATGGGAACGGGTTATGTTCAATCAGTTCCACGATATCCTTGCTGGCTGTTCAGTAAAAGAAGCATATTTTGATGCAGAAAATTCTTACGGTTACGCTCGTGAAACAGCTCTTGATGTAAACACCTTTGCTGCACAGCGTATAACTTGGAGAATCAAGACTACCGATTTTCTTGACGCTGACGATTCTGAAATGAGAGGCAGAATGTGGTATAAAGAGGGCGAAGGCTCACCAATGGTTGTGTTTAACCCTCATTCTTTTGCTGTTAAATCTATTGCGCAGTTCGGTTCGCAGTACATTTCAAAGGTTCTTGATTCAAAGGGTAATGAAGTCCCGTTCCAGCTTGTGCGTGCTTCATATACCGACGGTGAGCATCTTTACAAGTGCATTTTTGAAGCAGATGTTCCTGCTTACGGTTACGCTGTATATTATCTTTATCACAAAGAAAACAACGATGAAAAATCCTTCGAGTCACATCTTACTGCAACAGAAAACAGCCTTGAAAACAGTAAGGTCAGATTTGTTTTTGATAAAGAAACAGGTGCAGTTTCTTCTTGTATATTAAAAGAAAGCAACACCGAATTTGCCGAAGGTCTGCTTGGCAGAGCAGTTGTTTGCGACGATTTTGCCAACGATACATGGGGACACAGAGTTTTTGATTATAATATTGATATAGGTCAGTTTGGCGAAGGTACTCTTGAGATTGTTGAAAACGGTCCTGTCAGGGTAACCGTCAAATCCGTTGTAAAATACGGCAATTCCGTACTGACAAGATACTACTCGCTTTATGACGATAGCGATAAGCTTACAGTCAGAACAGTTCTTGAGCTTGATGAGCAGTATAAATCCGTCAAGCTTTCGTTCAAAGCGGATGTAAACAATTCAACCGTCACATATTCCATGCCTTATGGCTTTATTGAAAAGGATGCAAACGGTCAGGAAGAGCCTTCACACGCATGGTGCGATATATGCGATGAAACTGGTAAGGGTCTCGGACTTCTGAACACAGGCAAATACAGTTTCTGTTCAATCGGTAATGATCTGCGTATGATGATTGCACGAAGCTGTGCATACCTTGACCACTTCGGTCAGCATATGCGTGACGGTGAAATGGAATTTCTTGATAAGGGCGAGCAGGAATTTACCTATGAAATCGTTCCTCATATTCAGAAGGTCAATTCCGAACTATTCAAAGCATCGGAAGTTCTTAACAATCCGCTTCAGACACATCAGGAAACACACCACGGCGGAAATCTACCTCAGATTTATTCTGCACTTGACGTTGATAAAGAAAATATTGTTGTCACTTCAATCAAGTCTGCAGAAAACGGCAACGGTATCATCATGCGTATTGTTGAAACAAACGGCACCGCAACCGATGCTACGGTTGATTTCACCGCTCTTAACACAAAATTCTCAATGAGCTGGAAACCGCAGGAAATCAAAACTGTCAGAATTATGCCTGACGGAAAAGTTACCGAATGTATGATAACCGAATAAAAGCAAACAAGCCCACTGACAATGAGTCAACGGGCTTGTTTGCTTTTATTTTGATTTTTATTTGTTACAGCATAATTACAACAGAATCAGCTGAGAACCGTCTTTTGCAACATAATTCTTTTGAACACCGAGTTCGTCCATCCATGCACGAACCTCCAATGTTTGAAGGTTACCGTTTCTGTTGTCCCATACCCATGAAGGCGTTTGCCATAGGTTGTCCAACCCGGTGCAAAAATAAAATCACCGATTCTTTTTCCGTTGATATATGCTTCATAAGAGCCGAGCGCAGAACAGAAAAGTGTTGCCTTACCGATTGCTTTTTCGGGCTTTATAGCCTTGATGAAAACGGGAACGACTGTACCGAAATCTGCATTTTCTTTAATGAATTTTGCGTTTTTAATCGTATTCATTTAATCATCTGTATTTTTAAACTAATGTTGATTTTTATTGATATTGATAATATAATTATTTGTGTTGAGTTTTATTTCACTACGCTTGATTGTTTATTGCAATAAAAAACAATGGCATAGCAAAAAAAGACAATAATAAAACAAAAAGAAACAATGAAATGTTTTGTTCCAAAAGCTACAATAAAACAAAAAACCTATGCAAAAAACAAGGAGTGATACCTATGGTAGAACAAATGATTGACAAAAATTTATGGCTGTACCGTAACAGAGCGATTATGGAAACGTTCCCCATTGATGCATGGCAGTACAGAATTTTTGATTATGCGGACAGGGAAACATATATTCCTCTTACAGATTGGGCAGATTATACTGATACCATTACATTCTGCGACCATAAAACATGTATGATGAAAACTGTATTCACACCTAAAAAGCCGCAGGAACACCAGTCAGCTTATCTTGAACTGAGATTGCCCTGCAACTGCGAAGCATTTGTTTCAATTGACGGAAAACGCTTTGCAGGTGTTGACAACGGTGAACAACGCTGCAGGGTTTACCTTGAAGACTCAATGTACGACAGAGAAATTGCCATTGAGCTTGAAATATATGCCTGTACCTTCTGCAATGATGAAAGAATGGTAAGACCTGTTGAAAATCCTCAGTATGTTATTGCAGATAAAGCAATTGCAGATTTTTCATATACTATGGATTTTGTCCGTGACCTTATAAAGTACATCAAGAATGATTACACGAAAGCCAAGGTCAACACTTTGTTTGAAAATACAATCCGTAAAAGCGACAATTCCCTTGACTACACCCAATTTCTTGAAAATATTATCGCAATTCACAAGGAATTGCTTGACGGATTAAAAGAATTGAAGCTGTCAAACGATGACTGTATCGTTGACTGCGTTGCTTCTACTCATATTGACGTTGCGTGGCTGTGGCGTTTCAAGGATACAATCCGCAAATCAGGCCGTTCTGCACTTAATCAGCTCCGACTTATGGACAGATACGATGAATTTGAGTTTTCGCTTTCACAGCCCTCGGTCTATAACTATATCAAGGAAGTTTATCCTGATGTTTTTGAGCAGATCCGTCAGCGTGTGAAGGAAGATAAATGGCGTCTTGTAGGCCCTATGTGGGTTGAATCAGACCTTAATATTTCAGGTGCAGAATCACTTGTAAGAGAGTTTCTTTACGGACATCAGTTCTTCAAAGAAGAATTCGGCAAAACAAGTGATGTCTGCTGGATTCCCGATTCTTTCGGTTTTCCCGCATCACTTCCGCAGATTTTCACAAAATGCGGAATGAAAAGCTTCTACACAACCAAGGTGCGTTGGCAGAATGCCAATGAATTTCCCTATAATGCTTTTATCTGGGAAGGTATTGATGGAAGTAATCTTTACGCAACAGTACCTATCACAAAAGATTGCTACAACAACTCAATTGACTGTGAAAATATCAGCCTTGTTTCAGATAAGCTTCAGCAAAAAGAAACATGGGACCACGTTCTTCTGTCCTATGGCTACGGTGACGGCGGTGGCGGTGTAACCGATGAAATGCTTAAGAATTACCGTCTGCTTCAGACAGTTCCCGGTATGCCTGAGGTAAAAATCAGAAAAGCAGAGGACTATTTCACTGAACTTGACAAAAAGCGTGAAAATCTTCCTGTGTGGAAAGGGGAGCTCTCGGTCGAAACACATCAGGGCACATATACAACTATTGCCGATGTAAAACGCAACAACCGTTACATTGAAATGGCATTTCGCAGACTTGACTTGCTTTCAGTTCTTGCAAAGCTCAAGGGTAAGGATGCAGGATATGATGAAATTGTAAAGCATTGGAAGGATCTGCTTCTTTGCCAGTTCCACGATGTTCTTCCCGGCAGCTCTATAGATACAGTTTATGATGATGCAGAAAAAATCTACAAAGAGCTTTTTGTATTCGCAGAGAAAAAAGAAAAAGAGCTTGTCACTGATACTCTTTGCGATGATGCACAGGACAAGGTTACAGTTTATAACCCAAACTCATTTGTCGGCAGTGCATACGTAAAGGTTGACAAAAAGTATGAAAGCTGTGCACTTACGGACGGAGAAAACACATCAAATGTTATTACAGATGCAGACGGTAACTGTATTTTATATGTAAAAAATCTTGCAGGCTTCAGTGCAAGAACATATCACAAAACTTCAGTTGTACATACTGAAAAAGCAATTACAGCAAACAAGGAAAACGGAAAAATCAGCATTGAAACGCCCTTCTTTACATTCATTATCCGTGAGGACGGTACTCTCGGCGATTTCTATGACAAGCGTGCAGATAGGTTTGTCGGTGACAACCTTAACAACCTTGTTACATATAAGGACGGTCCCGAGCATGAGGATGCATGGAATATTGATGACGGATACAAAATGCGTCCTGTTGATATGAATTGGCAGAATGAAATTACGCTTGTTGATATAAATGACGAGCGTGTGACGGTAAGGGTTACTAAAAAGCATAACAACACCGTTCTTACTCAGGATATTATTGCGTATGCAAACATTACAAGGGTTGACGTAGTTTCTCACGTTGATTGGCAGGAAAAATATAAAATTCTTCAGGCATCTTTCCCTGTAAATGTGGTTTCTGCTCATGCAAGCTACGAAATTGCTTACGGCATTACAAAACGTAACACCCATCCGAACACACCTGCCGAAAAATGGAAGCACGAATTTGCTGCTCACCGTTTCACAGATTTGTCAGATGATGTTTACGGTGTTGCAATTATCAACGACTGCAAATACGGTCACAATGTTATTGACAACGATATGACTATAACTCTTATGCGCAACGTTGACAGTCCTACACGCTTCCGTGATACAGGTGAACACGATTTTGCATATTCAATCTATCCTCATATGGGTGGTTTATCGGCAGGTAAGGTTGCTCAGGAAGCATATCTTTTCAATTCTCCTTTTGTTGTGTTTGAAGGCGAAAGTAATGAAAAGCCTGTTGTTACTCTTTCAAATGAAGGTCTTATCGTTGATTGTATCAAGCCTGCTGAAGACGGCAACGGATATATCGTGCGTGTTTATGAGCCTTACGGTATTCCCGGAAAAACTGTTATGAATGTTACACACGACGCAAAAATCACTGAGGTTTCACCCCTTGAAGAGTATATCGGAGAATGTTCCGGAGAAATCACATATAAGCCATTTGAATTCAGGACATTCCGCATAATCTGCTCAACATAATGATTTCAAGAACTGTCTGCACCAATATTTCCTGCAGCACTT
Source organism: Clostridia bacterium (assembly GCA_017390825.1). The sequence continues at coordinate 1,138 of JAFPAK010000001.1, read as the reverse complement.
AATTCCGCCTTCTGTTTTTACAAATGCAGAAGACGGAATTGTACTTTTTATTTGGTTTTTCTTTAGTTATAAAATTTGGAGTCCGATTCAAACTTTAACCATATCGAAATATTTTTATTTAAATATAATTTCGTTATTAATAATTTTTCTAACCCTTGCATTAATGTTCTGCATACGGCACACCCATTCCAACTGATTTTCTTCTTTCAGTTGCTCGGTTACACCTTCTGCGTTTTTCATCTGGTCAACAAGAGTGTCAAACATATCTCTTGCCTGAGTTTCGACTTCAGCACAGTGCTGATAGAGTTTGCCTTGGGTAAGCAGTGTTGTAAATAACACCTTTTTATTTTTTAGCAAATAATCCTTATGTAACATTCCCCATTTACCAAGCCTGACACTTGCTTCTTCGGGCGGTAAGATAAAGTTAGGAATGTTGAAATCTCCAACTTGTCTATATTGAATATTTGTATTGCTTTTCATAGGGCATTCATCCTTTCGTATTCTTAACAAATGTATCGTATATAAATTTTGCACCAAGTCTAAAGCCTGATATAAAGCTGTCAGCGTTACTTGTTATTGAAAACTCAATATATGCACTTATATAGTTTTGAAACAGCTCTTTATCCTCACCAGCGAGTCTTGCTGTGAGTTGTTCTTCTTTCTCGGCAAGATTGCTCAATTTCTTCTTGAGCTTGGGTGTTAGTTCTGAATTGACATCTTGCGGCTCAATGTTGCCGTAATAAAAATCTTCAATGATATTTGACATTATGTATTCCTCCATATGTTTCTCTATTAAGCAACAGCAGGAGTGCAGAATACTATGTTTGGAGCCGGTTTTACTTGTATTTTGAGTAAATCCCTTATGAACACTCGCACCAAAAAATCTCAAGTCACAGGACTTGAGATTTTTGTTTTTTACTATTCTTATCTAATTGGTATCAATTATTTTAACAATGATACTGCATCAAGAATTGTTTTTTCAAATGCCTCTTTGCCGTATTCATCTACTTGTGCTTTATTTTTCTCACCGTGGGTAAGGCAACCAGCACCACCAATGCAACCGCCGACACATGCCATACCTTCAATAAAGTTTGCATCAAGTACATTTTTACTCTTTTTAAGAAGTGCAGTTTTACAT
>JAFPAK010000111.1 GCA_017390825.1 Clostridia bacterium | reverse complement strand
TCGGTTTTAGTTTTATTATATTCGCCCATAACTGCCGAAGGCAATATCACTTGGACGAAGTCCAAATATAACTGCGAAGCAATATAACTCACCGAAAGGCGAATATAACTGAGGCGCACTTCCTTACGAAGTGCGCCTCTTTCGGTGTCTTTTTCATTTCTTTTAAATGTGAATTCAGACAGTGTCCTGCGTTGACTGCCGCATCGGCTGTTATAACATAAATAAAGTGTCTTTACAAAATAGCGTGATGAGATTTTGCAATATATTTGTACTACATTTGCAATGTAGTTGCAGATTGTAATTGAGCCATTTGTGTGATATACTTTTTATATTAGTGTTCGGTATATGCCGATAATAAATGAATTAAGCAACGAGGTATGCGCTATGAAAAAGAAGGAAAGAACATATTCGATCGATGTGCGTTCATATTATCCTGACTATGAGGATCATTACAACACATCTAAAAAATACGGATATTTTTCGGAGGACGGCAAGAGCTATACGATCACCGATTCAAACACACCCAGACAGTGGATGAACGTGCTTTTCAACGATAATTTCGGCTCTATCATTGCAAATCACGGTGAAGGCTTTACTTCTTACGGACGGTTTAATGTGAGAGTCACAAGATATTATAACTCGGAGTTGTATCTTGTGCGTGAGCTTGATGGCAAGCGAATACTCCAAGTGCGTGATGATGATACCGGTGAAGTCATCGACCTTTTCGGTTCGGATGATGTTACCTGCCGTGTTATGCCCGGATGTTCCGAGTTCAGCGGATGCCAAAATGGAATTGAATATAAGGTGCGTGTATTCGTCCCGAGAAACGACAATTGCGAATGTTGGATCGCAGAGCTTAAAAATACAGGCAAAACTGCACGCAACCTTACTGTATACGCTCAGCAGACATGGGTATTCCACAACAATTCCTGTTGGGGCAACGGCGAGCCTGCCGAGAATGTTGAGCTGGAAGATAGTAAAAACGGTTTTTATGCAACTGCAACCAATTTGAATAATCCTTTTGATACGCTTTACGGCGCATTTGAGATTGAAAACTGCACAAATGCATATAAGCAGGTCAAGTCTGAAAACACGCTCTGCTCATCAAAGCGTGATCCGGCACGGTATAAGCAGTTTACATACCGCTATGTAAATCTCTTTTCAAGCTTTACTTTGCAGCCAGGTGAAAGCGCTGCCCGCACGGTAGTTTCGGCAGCATCGGAAAATAAGGAGGAAACCGTGTCGTGTGCTGCAAAGCTCACAAATACGGTCGCTGCACAAGCTGCATACGATGAGGTTATGGCATACTGGGCAAAGGAGCTTGATTACAACACCTGCACATTGCCTGATAAGAATATGGAAAGATTCCTTAATACATGGCTCAAATATCAGCTTGCAATGACTTATCTTTATAACCGTGCCGAATACAACGGCGGTTACCGTGATGTTTTGCAGGATAGCTGGGGCGCTATGCTTATAAATCCCCAACACGGAATACGCAGAACAATCGAGGCACTTGGTTATGTTTATCCCGACGGTCACGGAGTCCGCAGCTACGATTCACGCGGAGGTATTTCCATTAGAGACCATTTTGTTGACTGTCCTCTTTGGGCACATTGTACTATTTCACAGTACATAAAAGAGACCGGCGATTTCTCGGTGCTTGATATTGAAGCGCCGTATCTTAACAGCGATGAAAAAGGTACTGTTGAGGAGCATCTTTGGAGAATGCTTGAATATCCGTACACACACCGTGGAAAAAACGGTCTTGTGCTTATGTATGACGGTGATTGGCTTGACGGTCTTACCGGTATTAATCAAAACGGCACCGCTACATCTGCATGGGCGACTATGCAGGCTTTCTGGGCGCAAAATCATATGGCGGATATCTATGAAGCAAAGGGAGATATTGATAAAGCAGCTATATTGCGTTCACGCAGCGCCGAATATAAGAAAATAGTGCGTGATGTTGCGTGGGACGGTAAATGGTATGTTTACGGCTTTAAGAGTGATGGTCTTGCAGTCGGATCATCAAAGTGCGCCGAGGGAAAGATATATCTCAACCCGAACACATGGGCGATATTTACCGGTATTGAGGATGATCCGAAGCGTATTGAGCTTATCCGCCATTCAATATTTACATATCTGTCCACACCATACGGTTCTTTGATAAATTATCCGCCGTATGTCAATGATCTTACCTGCGGCAGAATAGGAAGTCAGGTGCCGGGATCATTTGCAAATTCCGCAGTTTATCTTCATGCTGCGTCATTTGAGATATTTGCAAAGTCCAAGGTTGGTGCAAAATGCGAAGCGCAGGATCTGTTTATGCGCTTGTTGCCTAATCATATCGATAATCCCGATAGCCGCAGAACTAGTGAGCCGTATTGTACAGGCAATGTGCATTTCGGTCCTACAAACGAGCGGTACGGTATGAATCTGTTCTCATGGTTTACCGCAACTCCTGCGTGGATGATACACGGCGGTTTTGATGAGATACTCGGCGTTAAGGCAGGCTTTGACGGATTGCATATTGAGCCGTGCGTGCCTGATGAATGGGACGGATACGAGGTCAAGCGACTGTATCGCGGCAAGGAATATTTCCTCAAATTCTGCAAATCAGATGATAAAAAGGGTATCTATTCAAACGGTGAATACATCGGCGAAGTTCTTATACCGCTTGATGCAAAAGGCGATACATTTGAAATTTTGTATTAATAAGTTCAAAAAAAGACACCGCAAGGTGTCTTTTTTGATTGCATTTATATCAGTAAAATGTTATACTATTATAATTTCAAACCAGGAGGGGTTGTATGATAAAGCATCCTATTGAGCCGGTTTTTGATAAGAATTCAAAAGTTCTTATTCTCGGCAGTTTTCCGTCGGTTAAATCACGGGAGCAGATGTTTTTCTACGCACATCCGCAGAACAGATTTTGGAGAGTTATAGCATCGGTTTTTGAATGTGCTGTTCCTGAAACGATCGAAGAAAAATGCAAATTTTTATTGTCTTGTAAAATTGCTTTGTGGGATGTTATTGCATCCTGTGATATTACCGGCAGCTCGGACAGCTCAATAAAAAATCCGATTCCGAATGATATCGGATTAATTCTGGAAAGTTCCGATATTACAAAGATATTTGTAAACGGCAAGACGGCATATAAATATTATAATAAGTATATTAAAGATACGTTAGGTATAGAAGCAATATGTCTTCCATCCACTTCACCGGCAAATGCTGCGTGGTCACTGAAAAAACTGATTGAAGCTTGGAAGGTTATAAGAGAGTATTAAAAGTCACCTTGTTTTTACATCCCTTATGTGATATACTTATTAAAAACAAGCAACACGGAGGCTTTACATATGAAAAAACCTACATTGGTAGTTATGGCAGCAGGCATGGGCAGCCGCTACGGCGGACTTAAACAGATAGACCCCATAGATAAAGAGGGTAATCTTATTATAGATTTTTCTATCTACGATGCTAAAGCGGCAGGATTTGAAAAGGTTGTTTTTGTTATCAAGCGCCAGATCGAAAAGGAATTCAAACAGTCTATCGGCGAACGTATTTCAAGATATATCGAGGTTGAATATGTGTACCAGGAGCTTGATAAGCTTCCAAAAGGATATTCTATTCCAGAGGGTAGAGTTAAGCCGTGGGGTACAGCACACGCTATCCTTTGCTGTAAGGATGCAGTAGATGGACCGTTTGCGATTATCAATTCCGACGATTATTACGGCCCGAACGCATATAAGATATTGTACAATCATTTGACAAGCGGTGAAAAATCAGACAAGTACGGCATTGCCATGACCGGATACCGACTGTACAATACTCTAACTGATAACGGATATGTATCACGAGGTATCTGTACGGTAGAAAACGGCAAGCTTAAAAAGATTACCGAGCGCACACACATTGAGATGGACGGTAGCGATGCAAAATTTACTGAAGACGGTGAGAATTTTATTCATTTGTCAGGCAACAGCATCGCATCAATGAATATGTTTGGTTGCAACCGTGTGTTTATCGACGAGCTTGAAAGAAGATTTCCGCTGTTTTTGGATGAAGCACTCGCTGAAAATCCGCTTAAGGGTGAGTTTTTCCTGCCTGCCGCAATCGATGGCATGCTTACTGATGGCATTGCTTCGGTAGATGTGCTTACAACACCTGATAAGTGGTACGGAGTAACATACGCAGAAGACAAACCTGCGGTTATGAAGGGCATCAAGGCGCTGAAGGAAGAGGGCCTTTACCCCGATGTATTATGGCAATAGGTTGAAATTGAAAAAATACTTACGCATAAAGTAGTTGAGATAAAAACAATTGAACCTACCGAGTTTGAAGCGCTCAATGCATATGCCGATGAGGACCGTATAACTCCGTTTACCTGTACTCCCTATGCGGTAAATACTCGCTGCTTGCTTGTGAGATGTGAGCGAGTTGCAGGTGATGAGCAGGTTCCGGAAACTATTGCAGATACAGAGCAAGCCTCGGCTGTTAAGCTTTGGATCGGCTCTGAATATGTACATGTGCCGATATGGTGTTTCGTCACAGTAGCTATTGTAATCATCGCTATTGCGGCTTTTATTATATTAATTAAGGGTCGTCGCAAAAAAATATGTTGACAGAATAGTGTATTATTCTGTATAATTAAAGAAAAAGGGAGGAATTTTTATGAATTGTAATAATTGCGGAAATGTATTACCTGAGGGAGCAAATAACTGCCCGTATTGCGGAGCAAGTACTGCACAGCCGGTTTATCAGGCACCCGTTCAGCAGGAGCTGCCGGAGCAGTACAGACCGTTAAGCCCGTGGGCATATTGGGGATTGTCGATCTTATTCACTGTTCCGATCGTGGGCTTAATTTTCCTTATCATCTTCAGCTTTAACAGCGGCAATATCAACCGCAGAAACTTTGCAAGATCTTATTGGTGCACTATTTTTATTGTTCTTGCAATACTGTTGGTAATTGTGCTTATCGCTGCATTAACCGGTGCTACAATCGCCGGACTGGATTCATTTTAAAGAAAATTTAAATGCTGTGTCCGACTTCATTATGAGAAGTTGGCACAGCATTTTTATTTTACTATCTGTACGATGTATTCGCCGAGCAAGTGTATTTCACGGTTGAGCGTTAAAATGTTTATGCATTTCAGGTCGGTTATTCCTGTGCCAAGCTTTTTGAAATATGCTTCTTTTGCAGTCCATATCTCATAAAAGCGATGCAGTATATTTTGATCTTCGCAAAATGTAAAATCAGCCTGTGTAGGTGTTTTGCAAAAAAGATAGTCCATTTCTTCATCAACACATACCTTTTTTGCAAGCCGTAGATTTATCGGCTTAATGCGTTCGATATCTATGCCGACAGCCGTATCGCTTGCCACACATACGACCGTATCATCGCAATGTGATATGCTGAAATGAATATTAAGCCCCTTTGCATATGGCTTTCCGTTATCATCAATGTCAATGACAGTCTCATTGCCGATCAGCTTTTTGGCAAGATGTTCGCCTGCAAGCGAGCATTTTTTGTTATGCTCCTTTCGAAATCGGTCGATATGCTTCTTGCGTGACGCAGAAAGCGAACGGTAAATGCTCGTATATTCACACTCATTAATATCATCAATACGGCAGTATGACCAATTCATAAAAATTACCTCACTTAAACTTGTGTATCTTATGTTGCAATAATACAGAATTTAGGCTATAATAATATTATTATATTGTAAAGGGCGGCGTGTGTTATGTGGATATTCCTCGGTATTGTTGCAGCTATTGTGCTGATAATAACCGTTATCCTTCTGCTGCCTGTTTATATTATCGTAAAAAGTGATGAAGAAGGTCAGCTTATGCTTCGATATAAGTTTCTTCATATGACCTTCGGTGAAAATCCCGATCCGAATAACCCGATCATCAGAGTTGCTAAGGAGATAACCGGTCTTTCCAAAACTGACAAAGAGGTTTTTAAATCCAATGTTAAAAAGAGCGGTATTGCAGTCACGGTGCAGGATACGCTTCGTGTGCTTATATCATTGCTCGGCGAAGTGGTGAAGGTGGTTAAATATTGTGCGCTTACTAAATTAGAACTGAATATCGTTTGCACCGGCAACGATGCTGCTGACGCTGCCATCGGTTACGGTAAATGCTGTGCCGCAGTCTATCCGTTTATAGGCTTTTTGAGTTCTGTTATGAAGATAAAGAAAAGAGGGCAAAATATTGCGCTCCGCTGTGACTATGACGGTGGTGACGGTGAGTTTTCATATCATGCAGTGATCCGTATTCGTGTGTTAAGAGTGCTTGCGGCATTGATAAGAATAGTTTATAAAGAAGCAATGAACACAAATGAGGAGTTGCAAAGATCACAGCCGCAACGGGCAAAATCTAAAAATCAGCCGTAAAATTCAATTATTTTTGTCATAAACTCGGTGATTATCTCATCATTGCCCGAAAACATAGAATGCTTTGCACTTTTAACGGTATGGAGTACGCAGGACTTGCATTTGCTTGCAAAGAGCGCTTGCGACTTGTTACATACCACCGTGTCCTTTTCGGCACTCAGCAGTAATATCGGGGTGGATATACTGCCTGCAATGTGTTTTGATACAAGCTTTTTTCGGAGAGAAAGCGCCTCATAGACCCAACCGTTGCTCATCGGTGTTGATTGGTAGTGTCTATCGGAAATACGCAGCTTCATATTGTGGTCAAATCGACTGCGGCTTATGTCAGAGCTTTTGGAATATGAGGGATTAGGGTTAAAATCTTTTGAATTCCTCGATTTTTTGGTGTTACCCTTTAAGGCAGAATCAAGCTTTGTAAATATCTTTGCAACACAAAGCGGGAGACTGCCCAACTGCGGCTTTATCAGTGGTGAAGAAAGCACCGCCTTGTCTATTTTGCCTTGATGTGTTGCAAGATACATTGCGCCGACTGCGCCTCCCATTGAATGGGCGAACAGATATATAGGGAGAGTTTTTGATATATCCGCAACGGTGTTGTCGATAAATGCTTCAAGATCGGTCACATAATCCTCAAAGCGGTTAATGTGGATAAGCTCTATCGGCTCGGCTTCACGGAAGGAAAGTCCGTGACCGCGCTGGTCATACATAAATACATTGTATCCCATATTGAGGAAATACCAAGCAGTTTCGTAAAACTTCCTTGTAAATTCGGAAAGCCCGTGCACCATCACGACCGACGCTTTTGCATTCTCTGCAAGGAAGTATTCAAAATATATATCCTTATTATCAAAGGTCTTAAAATGCCCTGAATTACGGCAGGGTATAAGCATATTTTCTATTTTTTCAATTTCGGAGGGAAATACCTCCTCCGTGATTATATTGAGCTTGTAATTTGGTGTAAACAGCATAACCTCTCCTAAAAACTGATTAAAGATGTGTAAAGTGGTGAAAAATAATGTTATCAAGCAAGAAATCTATTTTAAAAAGGGTTCTGATAACTATTATTGCCGCAATTATCGCATTTTCAGCCATATCAATGGTAATAACCAAAATAGTTTACGACAATATTTTTACTCGCTACGATTGCGAGTATTTAAGCGTACCTGAAGAATTGGAGAGAACAGTAGAAAATCGCATTACTTATCAGTACAATTCAGGCGAAAACAGGCTTTGTGGATTTTTGTATGAAAGCACAGTGCAAAATGGAAACGACGGACTAATTGTGCTTGCTCCCGGGTTTAACGCCTGTGCCGACGATTATCTCTGGCAGATAAAGAGTCTTAACGACTATGGCTGGTCGGTGTTTGCGTTTGATACTACCGGCTGTTGTCATTCGGAAGGTGAGTCCTCCGTCGGTTTTGCACAGGAGCTTATAGATATTGATGCCACATTGTCTTATATCGAACAAAACGGCGCATTCGGTTATAATGACATCATGCTGCTCGGACATTCGCGCGGTGGATATGCTGTCTGCTGTGCATTGGGGTATGAACACGATGTTACCGCCGTTGTTTCGGTCAGCGGTATAAACAGCGCAATGGAGGGCGTTATCGGCTCATCGGTCGATAAGGTCGGTGCGCTTGCATATTGCAACTATCCGTTTCTGTGGCTGTATCAGTCAATGCTGTTCGGCACAAAGGTTATGGGAATGAGTGCTGACGAAGCGTTGAACTCTGCCGGTATACCGGCACTTATCGTGCACGGAAGTGATGATGAACAGGTTCCGGACGAGAAATATTCGATAATATCTCACCGTGATAGTATTGAGTCACAAAATGTCGAATATTATATCTGTGATGAGTCAGGGCAAAACGGTCACACAAATCTGCTTTTTGATGATGACGGTACTGCCAATGACGAGTTGATGAAAAAGATAAATGATTTTTATATAAGCAGTATAAAGTAAAAGAGTGGGAGAAAATTATATGGATGTAGTTTTGATACCGGCATACGAACCGGATGAAAAACTTATCGGGCTAGTCGACGGGCTTAAAGCAGAAGGCTTTTTTGTACTCGTTGTCAACGATGGGAGCGGCAGGCAATATGACCGTATTTTTGATGCCGTTTCATCTGAAGCCGAAGTGATATGCCTTGCACAAAACAGCGGAAAGGGTGCGGCGCTGAAATTCGGTATGAATTACATTAAAACAAATCTTACGGACTGTACGCATTTTATTACCTGCGATGCGGACGGTCAGCACAAGGTCGAGGATGTTGTGCGTGTTCGAGAAAAGCTCCATTCAGGCGAGACATTTGTTCTCACCGTAAGGCGGCATCGCCACGGCATCCCGTTTCGCTCATGGTTCGGAAATGCACTTTCAAGATTTGTTTACACCGTCCTTGCAAGCCACTATCTGTCGGACAATCAGTCAGGACTTCGCGGTTTTGCGGTAGAAAATATCGACTGGCTGTTAAAGGTGAAGAAGGACAATTATGATTACGAAATGAATATGCTTTATTATGCCAACAAGCAAGGAATAAAGATATCCACACTGCTTATCGAGGCGATATACATAGACAATAATCAGTCCTCACACTTTAAGCCTGTTAGCGACACGGTGAAGATATATAAATGTCTGTTTTCGAGCGCAATGGGTAGCTTTATCCCGTTTTTTGCAGTTCAGATTTTACTGCTTATTTTTTCGATCACAGTCGGATATGATTATTTGTTTTTAACTGTGCCGGGGCTTGGCGGGATCTACTGCCTTTTAAATATCGGCATAAACAGATTTATTATCTTTAAAAATGTTTGTTACCGAGACTATTTAAGCACACTGATCTACAGCGTTATGTACTATTTTGTATATACCTTCGGCTGTCTTCTGTTTAAGTTTGCAGCGCCGGCAGTGCCGCTTATAGTTGCATTCAATATCACATTTGTTGAGTTTATACCGCTTAGGTACTATCTTCACAAATTTATGTATCTTGCAATGAAAACCAAAAGTTGAATAATAAGACCAAGGGAACGGACAAGCTCCGTTCCCTGTTTTTATACTAATTTAATTTCACGCATCATTTGTGTAAAACCGCCGTCTTCAAGCTTCAGGATTTGCTCTATACAAGCGTATGCTGTAAGCTCCGTTGCACAGCCGTGCATTTTTACCACCGTCTTTTTCGGGCCTAAGAATGTTGCGCCACCCTGCGAGTTGAAATCAAACAAACGGAACATATGCTCTTTTATTTCACGGATAAGCTCTGCGTTGTCGAAGGTGGAATAGCTGTCTACTATCGACATGGCAGCCTTTCCTGCTGCCTCGGCAGTTTTAAGCAAAACATTGCCTGCAAAGCCGTCAGACACAATAACATCGGCATATCCGGTAACAAGGTCATTACCCTCAACATTACCTATAAAATTAAGCGGCAGCGCTTCTATCAGCTTGTAAGCCTCTTTAGTGAGTGTGTTTCCCTTATGCTGCTCTCTGCCGACAGAAAGCAGTCCCACACGGGGGTTTTGAGTTTTGCACATACTTTTCATAAATGCATCGCCCAGTATTGCATAGCGTGCAAGATCATTAGCAGTGCAGTCTACATTTGCGCCGCAGTCAACAAGACAAACAAGGTTGCCCTTCAAGCTTGGCAGTGCAGTTGAAAGCGCAGGAAACTTGATACCATCAACAAGACCGAGCCTACATATAGAGCCAACGAGCAATGCACCGGTGTTTCCGGGGGAGAGCATTGCAATGCAATCCTCATCCCTTTTAAGGCGGTCATAGCCCATTACCATAGATGCTTCGTCGTTGCCGCCGAAAACTGCGGTAGGCAGATCATTGTTGGATATAAATTTATTGGTGTGAATGATCTCATATCTGTTCTCATCCACGCTCATTTTATTAAGTATGCTTGACACCGTCTCGCTCTCGCCGACAAATACGGCATTGAAGCCACGGATATCCTTGATTGCTCTGCCTACACCTTTTATTATTGGTTCTGCGCCGAGATCGGCTCCGTAAATATCTACAACAATTTTACGCATAAATTACTCCAAAGAAATAATAAACGGATAAATATCCTGCTTGCCGTTGATCATACCGACTTCACACAGCGGATATTGTTCAATGATGCGGTTTGAGAATTCGTTTTTATCTTCTTCGCTTACTCCATTGCCGACGAAAACAGTGATGACCTCTTTTTCGCAGACCTCATTTACACGGTGAACAAGAGCTATTGCGGTATCTACAAGATTTTTGCCTGCGGCAATGATGGTTTCGCCGTCAAGTCCGATGTAGTCGCCTTTTGTAACATCAATGCCGCCGATATTGCAGTCTCTTGTTGCGGTGGTGACACATCCTGTTGTAACATTATCAAGGCAGGAGGTCATATCAGAAATAAGTTCATCAACAGTATCCACCCAGAGGTTCATCATCGAAAGAGCGGAATATCCTTCAACCACAGATTTCGTGGGAATGACACGGATATCGGTTTTATCATACATCTGTGCCGCCTGTCTTGCTGTCATCACAACATTAGAGTTGTTTGGCAACACCACGATATGCTCTGCATCAAGACTGTTGAAAGCAGCTATAAAATCATCTACAGACGGGTTCTGCGTCTGTCCGCCGTTGATGATAAAATTTGCGCCGATACTGTAAAAATAATCAATAATGCCGTCACCTGAAGCAACTGCAACGATGGCATATTTAAGATGCTCTTTTTCCTTTGTATTTTCTGTTTCGCTGTGCTGAACCGACATATTTTCGATCTTAAGCGTGATGAATTCACCGTAGCGTCTGCCCAATTCCAGCACCTTTTCAGGCGTGAAGGTATGAATATGTACCTTTACGATACTACCGTTTTGCACCGCTACAATAGAGTTGCCCAAGGCTTCAAGAAACGGGATAAATTCATTGATATTAAAAGCATCAATATCGCATTTTGCATTCATGAGCTGAAGCAGGAATTCTGTGCAATAGCCGTATTCAAGCTTGCTGTCAGCGCCGAAATTGCCGATGCTTGGCATATCCGATGATGTGTTTTCCAAAAAAGAGGCGCTGTCCTCTATCTCTTCGCCACAAAGGTATTCGTACATACCATCGAATATGCAGATAAGACCTGCACCTCCGCTGTCTACAACACCGGCTTCCTTTAAAACCGGCAGCATATCGGGAGTTTTTGCAAGCGTATTTTTCATCTGCCCGATAAGAGCCTTGAAACACTCTTCAAAGGAATTAAAATCCGAATAATTCTCTTCAAGAAAATCTGCCGCCATTCGTATGACAGTCAGCATCGTTCCTTCGGTCGGGGTGATAACAGAACGATATGCGTCCTCCTTGGCACACTTGAAAGCATATGAAAAATCAGCAATCGATACGGTTTCTTTATCGGTCAACCCCACATAGATGCCGTGGATGAACTGAGAAAAAATAACGCCCGAATTTCCTCTTGCCGACATAAGCACAGCCTGCGAGAGATATTTCATATACTTATCAACATTTTCTTCTCCCTTTGCAGAGCGAACACCGCCACCCAAGGTTTTTGCCATGTTAGTACCTGTGTCGCCGTCCGGCACGGGGAATACATTAAGATTGTTGATGATATCTACATTGCGTTTAAGATTACGGTATCCGTTTTGAAACATACCGTGAAGCAGAGTACCGTTAAGCATTTGTGTCTGCATTTATTCTTTTCCCTCTATCGTAACTTCTTTGCCGCGGCAGAATACAATGATAGTTCCCGGACCTACTGATGCACCAACGATAGGACGGATCGTGTCTATATGAACATTTTTAAAGGGAGCGATCTTCAGTATCTCATCACGAACAGCTTCTGCGTCTGCAAGACAGTCAGCATGGCTGATATAGAGATTTTCGTAAATTCCGTCAGCTGCCTCTTTAATATCCTCTGCGATAGCACGGCGTGAGTTATTAAGTCCTTTTACCTTTTTATAAGCATAGTTCTGACCTATACGGTCGGATATAATTATCGGCTTAACACCGAAAAGATCGCCGAAAAATGCGCTGGATGCCTTTACACGACCTGCTCGGCGCAGATATTCAAGACTGCCGACAGTACCAACCTGATTTACGCAAAGCTTGCAGCCTTCAATTGCATCGCTTACTTCGTCAATACTCTTGCCTTCCTTGCGGAGATCCGAGGCAAGCATAGCAAGATAGCCTTGACCGAGTGAACTGATAAGCGAGTCGATGCAGTAGATCTTTGCAGCATCATATTCTTTTTTAAGCTCGTCTGCAACGATTCGTGCTGTGTTTATCGAACTCGAAAGTGCCGATGAGCAGGAAATATATATGATATCGTATTCTTTATCGAGCCATTCTCTGAACTTTTCTTCATATGCAACACGCGGAACCTGTGTTGTAAACACACGAGTACCTTTACGCATAATATCGTAGAATTCTTTTGCAGAATGACTTTCCCAATCGAGAGATGCTACATATTCAACATCGTTGATTATGTAATTCATTGCAACATAGTCAATGTCATACTGATTACGGACAGATTTCTCAAGATCGCTGGTTGAATCAGTGATAATTGCATACTTTCTCATATTAGCCCCTCTTTCTTATTTTTTATTGCGCTGCTGCGTAATAATTTCGTTCATAATTGCCTTTTCTTTTTCGTTGTTTTCGCTTATCTCAGTACCATGATAAAACGCAGCACAAAGTCCCGGTCCTATTGATACACCGCAGGACATACCTACATCATTAATAATGATCTCCTTGGGATTAAACTCCTTTTGTATCATATCCCTAAGCTTTTGAGCAGCCTCAGGACGGTTGGAATGAGCAACGAACATTATCTGCTTTTCGGGTTCAATTACAGTTTTTTTCATATAGCGGATAACTGCGTCAAAAGCCGCACGCTTACCCTTGACTTTAGCCAACACCTCTGAAAGACCCTTGCGATTGAAATCTGCCATCGGATTTACGCCGATAAGTGTTCCGAAAAATGCATTGAAATTCGAAATTCTACCTGTTTTACAAAGGAAGAAAAGATCGTCCATAGAGCCCATTTGATGAATACAATGCTTGTTGTTTTCAACAAATTCAGCAGTTTCCTCAATGGTTGCTCCTTCCGCCTTTTTTTGTGACGCCATTATAACCAGCAGCGACAGTGAAGTTGAGTAACGAAGTGAGTCGATAATAATTATTTTTCGTTCGGGATATTTTTTCAACAGTTCCTTTTTAACTAATTCACAGGCCTGATATGTGCCCGAAAGAGCGGTTGATAAAACTATTGCAAGTATGTCCTTGCCCTCTTTTAAATATTTTTCATAAACTTCCAAAATATCTCCGGTAGGAGCGCAGGCAGTTTTGTAAAGCGTATTCTTATCTGACATTGACTCATAAAAGGCTTTGGGTGAATAATGCTCCCAATCAAGATCGGCAGGCTCAGCGTGTCCGTCCGGGAAATACACGATTCCCTTGATATAATCAGGTATATCAAATCGTTCACGAAGATCCTTTGTCAGATCTGAAGAAGTATCCGGTATAATAACAAAATCGGCCATTTTTTATATTTCCTTAAATAACTTTAATATATTTAATATGATATCATAACACAGCTAATATTTCAACAATTTCATCATTTTTTTGATAAAAAATGATGAAATTATACAAGGTATATGTTATAATTGTTCAGGCTATAAATTTATATGTATTTTGGAGGGGAAAATGCCGTATATTTTAACCATAATTTTAATTATTGCTGTGCTTGCTGTTATCGGCGGATTTGTTGCAATGCTGGCAGTAACATTACCGATATCCAAAAAGGTCTATAACGATCAGCTTGTACGTACATCGCCTGAAAAATGGGGTAGAGTATGTTCTGCTCCGGAAAATGATGAGCAGCTTGCTATGTGGAACAGCGGTGTGCGTTGGGCAGAGGAAAACAGCAAGCATTGCAGCGAAGTTATGATAGAAAACGACGGATACCGTCTTTACGGTGAGTATTTTGATTTTGGCGGTAAAAATTGCATTATCATATTGCCGGGCAGATGTGAAAGTCTTATGTATTCATATTACTTTGCGCCGCCATATAAAAATGCAGGCTTTAATGTTTTGGTTATTGATACCCGTGCACACGGAAAGTCAGACGGTAAGTATAACACTATTGGTATTGATGAAAGCCGTGATGTTGCAGCGTGGGCAGAATATGTGTGTAAAAATTTTGGCAATGAAAAGGTATATATCCACGGTATCTGCATAGGCACGGCAGCAGGTCTTATTGCTATGGCGAAAAAGGATTGTCCGGATTGCATAAAAGGCCTTATTACCGAAGGTTGCTTTGTATCCTTCCGTGAGACTTTTAAGCGCCATATGATGTATGATAACCGTCCGCTTTTTCCGGTGCTTGATACCGTTATGCTGCTTATTAAAAAGCATACCGGCGCAAACGTGTATAAGGATAAGCCGATAAAGGCTATCAGGAATGTGCATCAGCGAGTGTTGTTTTTGTATGGAGAAAAGGATGTTTTTTCAATTCCGAAAAAGAGTATTCAGCTTTACAATGCATGCGCTTCAGTTGATAAAAAACTCGTCTGGTTTGAAAACGGCGGACATTCGCATCTTCGTATCAACAACACCGAGAAATACGATAACGCAATTATAGAGTTTTTGAAGAATGAATAAGAAATACGCAGTTTTCACAATGGATGTTGAAGCATTTACCGATACGGAGTGTGTCAGCTATTCCGGAGCGGATATTGAAGTAGATTTGCTCGACGGATTTGATGAGTATATAAAGATTCTCGATAAATACGGTATTAAAAGCACGCTTTTCACGGTCGGCAAGCTTGCTCCGAAGATAGCAGGTAAGATGAAAAGATGTGTTTCGGCAGGGCATAGAGTAGCACTTCACAGCTACGAGCATATTGCACCTATGGATTTAAGCCTTGAGAAATTCAGAGAACAGACCAAAAAGGCAAGAGAGATGCTCTGTGAGCTGTTTGGCACAGAGGTAGTCGGCTTTCGTGCGCCCTGTTTCAGCATAGATAAAGCAAGACTTGATATTTTGCGTGAGCTGGGCTTCAGCTATGATTCAAGCCATCTTGATTTTCCTGCCCGTCATACTGTTGAACTTGATCTGAGCAGTTTTAGTAAGCTGCGTGAGGGCATTTTTCATAAGGACGGATTTTATGAATTCGGACTTTCAAGGTCAAAGGTGTTCGGTCACCGCTTCCCTATATCCGGCGGAGGATATGTAAGGCTCAGTAATTGGAGCTTTATAAAATCACTTATACACCAGCACCTTAAACAGAGCAACTACTATGTATTCTATCTTCATCCGTTTGAGCTTACACACCAAAGAGTTCCTTTCATAAAGGAACTGAATTTAGCAGATAAATATTATCTCAAAGCCGGAATTGCAACCTATCGTTACAAGATAGAGAGCATAATCAAGATGCTGAAAAAAAGCGGCTACGAGTTCGTCACTTTCGAAGATCTTGTAGGTATTATGAACGAGCAAAGATAAACAAAACCACACGGAAATCAACTGCTTTTCCGTGTGGTTTATTCATTATTCACTCACATAATAGCTTGTAGATATCGCCTTTTTTCTTGCCGGTGGCGGAGGCTGCCTGCTTTGCGGCGGCTGATGCCGGCATTCCGCTATCTTGCAGTTTTCTTGCAATATCGACTGCATCTTCAAGCGTATATTCATTATCGTCATCCTGTGGCTTTGCACCCTCAATAACAAGTACGAATTCGCCCTGCGGCTTGGTTTCTGCAAAATGGGCAATAGCGCCGGAAAGAGTGGTTTTTATTACCTGCTCATGCAGCTTTGTTATCTCACGGCAGACTGCTATCTCACGATCACCCAAGGCATCATACATATCCTGCAAGGTGTATATCAGCTTGTGCGGCGCTTCGTAGAAGATCATCGTGCGTGGCTCATTCACAATTTGAGCAAGATGCTCCTTGCGGCTGCGTTTATTCACACTCAGAAAGCCCTCAAATGTAAATCTGCCGGAACTCATACCTGATATTGCCATTGCGGTGGCAAAGGCTGTGGGGCCCGGAACCGATTCAACATCTACATTCTCCTCGCGGCAGGCTCTTACAAGATCCTCACCGGGATCTGATATAGCAGGCATGCCTGCATCGGTCACAAGAGCGCAGTTTTCACCACATTTTATGCGTGATAAAATTTCTCCCGTTCTTGTTACTCTGTTATGCTCATGGTATGAAACAAGTGGCTTTTTGATACCGAAATGGGTGAGCAGCTTCATTGTAACACGGGTATCCTCGGCGGCGATAAAATCGACCTCGGACAGTATACGTATTGCCCGTGGGGATAAGTCCTCAAGATTACCGATAGGTGTGCCTACCACATAAAGCCGTG
Source organism: Clostridia bacterium (assembly GCA_017390825.1). Next base: position 9,676 of record JAFPAK010000111.1, on the reverse strand, counting down.
CCATTACTGCTCCTCCTCACATTTTCGGGATAAATGTTCCCGCCAATTCTTATATATAAGTTCGATCTCTTTTGAGTCTTTTCCGTTTTCCTTTAAATACAACTCAGGAAGAATTTTAATCCCATCCTTTGCGCCTTTTACTCCTTCACATAAAAACAGCATCGGGGAAGATCCTGCTTCATTGCTAATCATACGAAGTCTTTTCGGCGATATGCCATACTCATTCATAGCGCAGATGACATCGCAGAGCCGTTCGGGACGGTTGCATACGCAAAACCTACCGTTTGGCATTAAAAGCATAGCCGCAGCCGCTGCGATATCCGAAAACTCGCATTTTATCTCCATGCGTGCAATATCAATGCCGTCACATCCTGTCGTAAGTCCTGCACCGTGCTTTTTATACGGTGGATTACATACAACAAGGTCGTATTTACCGTTCATCTGCTTCGGCAACGACTTAACATCACAGCAAAGCGGAGCAACACGATCAGCAAGCCCATTTTCATCTACCGCTGACTTTACAAGTGCGATAGCATCGGGCTGAATATCAACAGCGGTGATGGAAGCGGTTTTGCTATCTCTTGCAAGCAATAGCGCAATAATACCGCAACCGGTGCCGATATCACAGGCATTTTTGAATTTTTTATTATTTGCAAAATATTCAAGCAGTACCGCATCGGTGCCGAAACGGTGTATGTCCGAACAAAACAGTGTTATACCGCCTAAATCTTCCTTTTTCATAAATTAAATCCCTTTTAAAGATTCAAGGCGCATTACGCAGAACGCAACACGCCTTGTTTTAGTGGTTTAAGTAATTGATTAAGCCTCAGAAATAGCGTCAACCGGGCAACCGTCAGCGCATGAACCGCAATCGATGCAAGCATCCGGATTGATTTCGTATTTGCCTTCACCCTCAGAGATAGCCTCTACGGGGCAACCGTCAGCGCAAGCGCCGCAGCTGATGCAATCTTCAGAAATTTTGTATGCCATTAGTAACACCTCCATTTTTACAAATAATATCACATATTCATTGAATTTGCAATAGATAAATTATTCTTTTTTTAAACTTTTTACTCTGCTTGACAAAAAACCGTTATTGTTTATAATAAAAAATATAAATGATCGGAGGATTATATGAATACTCAAAATATTTTTTTATATAAGGATTTTGTGCCGTACGGGGACAAGGCATCAGATGAATTTTCACCATTTATGCGTGACTTTTCGTTAGATAACAAGTCGGGGGCTGTTATTGTGTGCCCCGGAGGCGGATACTGTATTCGTGCAGAGCATGAGGGCATTGTAATCGCAAAGGAGCTGAACAAGGCAGGTATTTCGGCATTTGTGCTTGAATACAGAGTGCAGCCAAAGTATAGCGATATACCGCTCAATGATGCGCTGCGTGCTATTCGTATCGTGCGTTCTTTCGGCTTTGATAAGGTCGCAATAATGGGATTTTCGGCAGGCGGACATCTTACCTGCTGTGCGGCAACGATGTATGATGATGCTGTTTTATGCGGCGATGAGTACGATAAATTCAGCGCCCGGCCCGATGCATTTATCCCGTGTTATGCCGTTGTGAGCATGGTACATAATTCGCATATTGGGTCGGCGAATATGTTACTTGGAGATAGAATTGATGATCATTCGGTGCGCAAACGTTTTTCGGCTGAACTTAATGTGAATAAGGATACGCCGCCTGCATTCATTTGGCATACTGCTGATGATAATATTGTTCCGGTGGAAAACAGTCTTGACCTCGCTGCGGCTTTGAGCAGATACAGTATTCCTTATGAGTTGCATATCTATCCTCACGGTCATCACGGGCTCGGCCTTGCAAAAGGTATGGAACCTGTTGATAGCTGGATTGGTTGCTGTATTGCCTGGCTAAAAAGACTCGGATATTAAAATATAATACCCTCGCTGCATTTTTGTAATGCAACGAGGGTTATTTTAATATAATTTAGTATTATAGATTATATTATTATAATTTTGAGGTGGTAAAATGCAGATAAAGCTGAGTGAACTTTATGAAAAAGAGGTGATCTGCATTAAAGACGGTGCAAGGATGGGAGAGATCAGCGATGTGCAGATATGCAGTGAAACGGGGAATATCAGCTCTATTCTGATATACGGCAAAGCACGCCTTTTCGGATTGCTTGGCAGAACACCAGATTTCATCATAGATTGGTCTGCTGTTGAGGTGATAGGGGATGATGTTATACTTGTAAACATTGATCTACCTGATGCACCTGCAAGAAAGCACTTGTCGCTTTCCAGATATTTTAATGATCTATAATTTTTCAGCAAACCACACACGATCTACCGTGAACTGCTTGCGATTTAAATATTCAAGCTCGCCCGCATCTGTGGTGAAATTAAATACCAGCCGATAAGAGTATAGCGCCTGATGTGTAAATCCTTCCCTTTTATCGGCGGCATTTTTGCCGTATTTGCCGTCGCCCACAAGAGGATGTCCGATAGATGAAAAATGCGCTCTTATCTGGTGTGTTCTGCCGGTGAGCAGTTCTATTTCAAGCAGCGACATATCATTATTTTCACGCAGCACCCTGTATTTTGTGCGAATTTCCTTGGAGTTTTCAAATCGCTCTTTTCTGACGGTCACAAGATTTTTATTCTCGTCCTTGCACAGATATCCGCAAAGCGTGCCTTCCTTTTCCTTCAGCGTGCCGTGGACAAGGCAAAGATAGAATTTATCCAGCTCACGGTGTTTGATCTTTTCGTTGAGGATACGGAGTGCTTCTGCGTTTTTAGCGGTGATGACGATACCGCCGGTGTTGCGGTCGATACGGTTGGCAAGGGCAGGGGTAAAGGAATTCTCGTTCTGCGGATCGTATTCGCCCTTTTCGTATAAATATCGTTTTATACGACCGATAAGTGTGTCGTTATATTCACTTTCGTCAGGATGCACGATAAGCCCCTCCGGCTTGTCGCAAAGGAGAATGTTTTCGTCCTCATACACTATGCTTAGCTTTTTACCGGCACGCAAAAAATCATACTTTTCTTCAATTGCGGCAAAAAATTCATCATTGATGTACATATCAACAACATCACCGACATTTAGCCGTGTAGATATCTGTGCTCTTGCTCCGTTTACCTTGATACGCTTAAGGCGAATGTATTTGTACATCAGACCGTTAGGCAATTTTGGAGCAGCCTTCTGCACAAATTTATCAAGACGCTGATTTGCATCGTTTTTTGTAATGTTAAAGCTTTTCATATTCTCTTTTCCAAAAATATTTTTAAAATAAGTATATCATACAGTTTGAAAATATGCTATACTATTCAATGAAAAAATTGCACGGAGTTGTAAATGTATTATGGATAAGAAAAGAGTGCTGGTTGCAATGAGTGGCGGAGTGGACTCGTCCGTTGCCGCTGCAATGTTGATAGAGCAAGGCTACGAGGTCGAGGGTGCTACTATGCAGATATGGCCGGATATCACAGATGAGGAGGAACGCTGCACAAACGGTTGCTGTTCACTTTCGGCGGTAGATGATGCACGCAGAGTTGCAAATCTTTTAGGAATAAAATATCATGTGCTTAATTTTAAAGAGCAGTTTGAGAGGGATGTAATAGATCCTTTTGTTAAGGAATATATTGCAGGCAGAACACCAAACCCCTGCGTTATGTGCAACCGCACTGTAAAATTCGAGGAATTTTTGCGAAGAGCCAAAACTCTTGGCTTTGACTATATTTGTACAGGCCATTATGGACTGGTTGAAACAGGGCAGGACGGTAGAATGCTGCTTCGCCGTTCCGTAACTGCTGAAAAGGACCAAACATATGCATTATTTACATTGACTCAAGAGCAGCTTTCACATCTTCTTTTGCCGGTCGGCAGACTCACAAAGCCCGAGGTGCGTGAGTACGCAAGAAAGCTTTGTCTGCCTGTGTCGGATAAGCCTGATTCGCAGGAGATCTGCTTTGTTAAGGATAATGATTATGCTGGCTTTATTGAGAAGCGTGGATATGAATGCCGTCCCGGCAACTTTGTTGATCTTGACGGTAAGATAATAGGAAAGCACAAAGGCATCATTCACTATACTATAGGTCAGCGTAAGGGGCTTGGCGGCGGATTTGCGAAGCCAATGTTTGTAGTGCGTATAGATGTAGAAAAGAATGAAGTGGTGCTTGGCGGCAGTGAAGATACTTTTAAAAATGATCTTATTGCAAAGGATTTGAATTGGATATATAAAGAGCCGATTGAACCATTTAAGTGTAAGGCAAAAATACGGTACAATGGTCCGTCTGCCGACTGTACAGTATATCCGCACGGCGACACGGTCAGAGTTGAATTTGATTCACCTGCTCGTGCAGTTACCCCCGGTCAGTTTGCTGTATTTTATGATGGCGATTATGTTATCGGCGGCGGAACTATCATCGGATGATAATAATAGTTGCATAAAACGGAGGCTTAAAAAGAAACTCACCTATAAACTGATATGCACTCCCAAAAAAAGTGTTTAACTTTTTGAGTGCATATCATAAACAGGTGAGTTCTTTCATTATAAAATTTCAGTAAGTTTTATTGCACTGTTTACAAGGAAGCTGATGTTTTCCTCATTGTAAATGGTGTCGTGTTTTGTGTGGATGCGATCAAGATACAGTATCTTTAAACGTTTTGTGCGCTTAAATGCACCGATACCCACTCCCATAGGAAATGATGACTGATCAGACGGGTAGAATACATTTTTTGATACGACTTGGGTACAAATCGTTTCATTGCCCTTAAAAGCCTCAGTAATTGCAGGAATATAGTCTGATGCTTTCTTTTTAACTATCAACAATATGTCGTTGCCGTCTGAAACACAGTCGAAATTGATAAGCAGCTTATTTTTCATCATAGTCTTGTGCTTTGAATTGTAGCCGCAAGAGCCGAAAAGACCCATCTCCTCTAAATCAAAAAGCACAAACGCCGCATCTTTTTTAGCATTTTCGGGCATTGAGAGCATTGTGTCGATAACCACCGTAACACCTGAGGTATTGTCGTTTGCGGTATGCTTGTTGGCAGGACCGAATACAAAAAAACCGAGTAACACTAAAACGCTCAGCTCATACACCAATGTTAAAAACGGCGCAGGCACGATAAATGAAGACAAAAATGTGATTATAAATACTATTGCAAATACGGCAAGGACTATTGCGATCTGATAAAGAAGATACAATCCGATGTTCTTCGGTGTTATCAAATTCGGAAATGGCAAGGTAGCGCAGGTATCGTAGTGTGCAGTATATATCACTTTTGCGCTTTCGGGATCGCCGATGACAATATTTCTTGCGCCCAGCATACCTTTTTCAGTCTTTACCTCATATCCTGCCATATCGGCAAGGCTTTTGACATATTCTATAAATTCAGTCTTTTGTTGTTTTGATTTTCGTATCTCGTATTTTTCAAAAATTGTTTTCGTTGTTTCGGTCATAATAATTCCTCGAAAACGGAGATGGCATACGGGTCGTACTGTAAAGGACAGTAAAAGGAAGTACGAAATTTTCGTGCTTCCTTTTAATTTTGTCTCATACCGTAGCAAGCAGGGCATTTGGGCGCCCAATATCACTTGTTAGGAGAACCTAAAACCCTTAACCCATCTCAGAAAATGTTTTAATAAGTGATATTGTGAGACAGGTCTCACAGTGATATTTTTGATAAATCAAAAGTGATATGCTTTGCATACCTCACCTTTGGTGAGATATTAGCAAAGCGTGATATTTTATTCGCCCTTAAAATGCCGAAGGCAATATCACTCGGCGGTAGCCGAATATAACTGCGAAGCAATATAACTCGCTTAAGTCATCTCCGTTTTTTATTACATTTCAACTGTTATTTCATGTGATTTTCCGTCACCGAAAAGCGGAACTATGTTACCGTCGATAGCTTTGCCGTCAACAGTAATAGAGCTAACACCACATTCTTTGCCGTTTTCATTCACGATAGTGATGTTGTAAACATCGCCCCTGAATTTACGGTGCATAGTTACCTTTTTCCAATCAGCAGGAATACAGGGCTTCAATTCAAATGAGCTGTATGACGGATGGAAACCGCACATATACTGCGTGATAGCTCTGAACATCCAGCCTGCAGTACCGGTTACCCATGCGAACAGCGTTTCGCCCTTGCGTGGATTATCGGGACCAAAGAACATATTAGTCACAACATAAGGCTCACAGCCCGATTGCTCTGAAGGATTGGTAGCGCTGTCGGGAAGTATTTTTGTAATAGTTTCGTAAGCCTTGTCGCCTCTGCCCTCAATACAGTCTGCAACGACCTTGAAGGTGCCGCCGTGACAATACGGCGTGCCGTTTTCCCAGATGCCGGGGATAAAGCTTGTAAGACGGCCTATTCTGTTGTTGAACTGTGTGTATGTGGGATAGAGTGTGAGCGGGCCGTAGTCAGAATCAAGATATGTATCAACTGCATCAAGGCAAGCCTTCTTGCGATCGTCATCACAGATGTCCGAAAGCACAGCCCATGTCTGTGAATTGAGGTAGATCATACCCTCTTTTTCGGTGTGTGATCCGACTTTTTCATTATAGTCGTTGATAGCGGCGAGATACCAATTTCCGTCCCATCCGTTTTCGTTTACAGCTTCACGGATGCGAGCAGCACGCTCGGTCATCTCGTTAGCGATCGCATCATCACCTAGAATATTTTTAGCGATCTCGGCGGTGTTATTGAGCGCATAGTAGCAAGCAATAGATGTCCATACAGACTCACCCTTGCCCTTAAGACCTGTCATATTGAGTGAATCGTTCCAGTCACCGTCACGGGATTTAACGAGCTTGTGCTCACCGAGATCGTCGGAAACGAAACGCATTGCGGTGAGAATGTGATCAAATACAGTATCCTCACCCTCATCAAGATATTTTACGGGATATTTTAAGAAATCAACATCACCTGTTTCCTTGATATATGCGTTGATCGTGGGCGGTACCCATGTGGGACCGTCGGAATAAATATGATGATCAAGCGGCAACCAACCACGAACGCATCTGCCGTCAGAATACATATATGTAAGTGTTTCAAGGATCTTTTCCTTTGCAAGCTGCGGATTGAAGGAGGCAACTGCCCATGCGTCCTGAAGCTGATCACGGAAGCCCTTGCCGGTATCACGACCGACTTCAGCACAGAGCTGCACCTGCTGCTTGAGCCAATAGTTTGCGAAATTGTTTACTTTTTCATCGGGAGTTTCAACGAAGATATCCTCGCTCATTTCTTTTTTGCTGTCGAGCAATGCAGCAAAGTCAGCCTCGATCTTGCCACTTGCAAAAACACCGTTTGCAATCCCAGAGGCAGTTTCCATACTGTCAGCCGCACCGATGATAACTGAATAACTCACACTTTCACCTGCTGAAAGTGTGAAATCGTGCTGGAAGGCACCGACCATTTGCTCGCAGGCAGCGTAAGAATTTGAAAGTGTGTTTTTCTTAACGCCGTCCGGCTCCTGGATGCTGCCGTATACGCCGAGAAACGCTCTTCTTGATGTATCAAAAGCAACAGGCTCAGTATCAGTAGAAATAAAGCCGTTAAACCACTCATGCGGACGCTCCATGGCTTTATTGAAGCAGACGATAGTATGCGATTTTTCATCATATTCCGAGTGAACATATGAATTATAATCGCTGTAACGCTGGTAGCCCTCAAGCTGAAAATCCACAAATGAATAAGCAGCGATATCTTTTGTTTCATCAGATGTGTTGGTAAGAGTTACGGTCCATATTTCGCACGGGTCGCTGTCGTTTACAAATACTCTTGCATCAGCCTTGATGCCATTATATGTGCTGCCTATTTTTGAATAGCCGAGACCGTGAACACAGTAAAAATCCTCAACCTCTGTTTTGGTAGGATACCATCCCGGATTGAAAACAACACCGGTTTTCTTGTCCTTGATGTAAAAATATCTGTTGCCGTCACGGATAACGGAGCATCTGCCCTTGCCTGTGGGGTCGATATAAGCAAGCGCACGGGTGCCGTATGCGCCCATACCGCCGCCTAGGTGGTTCACACCGGAAAGCACTCTTGCATTCCATATGTAGTTAAGAAGCGGACGAGCAAGCTCCTTTTCTGTGATCTTGTACTCATTACAGTTTTGAAAATGTCCAAAAGACGCCATTGTTATATATCCTTTCTCTGTTTAAAATGTATCTGTATCAAGTCGGGGCAGATATGCACCTTCTTCTGTAAGACGGCGGCGAAGTTTTTGAGTATCAACCTTGTGGATATTGATCTCATCGTCTCCCAAACAGAAGGCTGCCGCCATACCTGCAGCTTCGCCCTCTACAAGACAGCACGGCATAACTCTTGTTGAGCCTTGTGTGATTCTGTCAGTCGAGATGGTTCTGCCTGCAACCAACACATTATCAAGGTCACGAGGGCAAAGACAGCGATATGGGATTCCGTGTGATTCGCCTGATTTATAGCGTTCAAAACGATCGTCTGAATGTCCCTTCATTGTCGTTAATTCTTCAGCAGATTTATGTATGTCTATAAAATAGTTGTTTCTGCCTATCTCATCCGGGAAGGAGCGCCTTGCAAAATAATCCTCTGTGGTGAAAATATAGTCACCGATAATTCTGCGCGATTCTCTTGAGCCCACTGTCGGCGCAGTTTCAACCAGATATGCGTTTGCGAATATGTCAGGGCGGTATTTTTTTAGTGCAACAAAGAATTCTCTTGCCATTTCTCTGCCGCGCAATATACCTTTTGTAACACTTTCGGGATCTGTCGGGTCAACATTCCAAATATGACCTGCGTTAAAGCCAAGTGTACCCGGACCTATAAGTCCAACGCAAAGGTGAGTATCGGGAATGGTGAATTCAGCATCTGCAACAATGTCATGTATTGCACTTTTCGGGTTGCCGCCGTAGAGACTTTCACCCTTGTTGTATGCATCCTCATTGATATTTGTAATAACAAAGCAATGGGTCGAGGGCTGGACATCGTCTTTACCGTCACCGTTTGCCATTTCATTGCCTGCCCACGCTGCTATATCGGCATCGCCCGAGCAATCTATATAGACTTTAGCCTTATATGCAGTAAGTCCAGATTTGTTTGCAACTATAACAGCGCCGACATTGCGGTCATTTTCCATATCAACTGCACAAACAAAACTATGGAACAGCACATCTGCGCCGGCTTCGGTCACCATTTTGTCATAAACGGTTTTAAGCACCTCAAAGTCAATGCGCACCCAATCTGTCATAGCAGGATTGATATGCGACATTTGCGCTTTAGTTTCCTCCATTGCACGGCGTGATAAGCCGCCGTATATGATCCGTATTCCGTCTGAATACGGTGTCCATGCTTCTACAAGACCTTTCGTGGCCATGCCGCCGAGCATACCCGATGCCTCGATGAGCAGCGTTTTAGCTCCTTCTCTTGCAGCAGAGGTAGCAGCAGCGCAGCCGGCAGGACCACCGCCGATAACTATAACATCGTAGCTGCTGTTAAGCGGAATTTCCCTTGAATTGAATTTATACATTACTCATCACCCCAAAAGGAATTATTTGTTTTATTTATTCCTTTCACATTATACAGCAAGCAAGACGAATAATCAACGAAAAGTTTATTATTTTATAAAGAAAAACCGCGCTATGCTTTTGCATAACGCGGTTTGCTTCGTTGTTTACCAGATATCCGGTGTATAGGTCAATGTGT
>JAFPAK010000110.1 GCA_017390825.1 Clostridia bacterium | reverse complement strand
GGAGTATTTCAAGTAAAATCATTGTACCTGCGCCGGTATCCCCGGCGCAGGATATACCAAATTTAGGAGGAACACGGACATGGCTATGATGACAGATATCGAAATCGCCCAGTCTACTCCGATCAAATAAAGAATATTAATAAAAACAATATCGAATTGGTATCTGCTATGCCCTCAGACCAATCCGATTTGTTTTGTTTTATCAGGAAAGAAAAAGTTGAAAAGAATCTCTCAAAAAAAGAGACAAAGGGCGTAGTAAAGGAAAAGGCAAAAGTTATGTGTAAAGCTGCAGAAGTAGGTAAAATTGTAATAAATAAGTGTATTGATTTGGACTTGTTTATTGATGCTCAAAAGTTACAAAAACTTTTAGTTCTAATGCAAGTTGATTGTATAAGGGAAAGTAGCAAACCACTGTTTAAAGAAGATGTTAGAATATGGGATTGTGGAGTAGCAATAAAAGAAGTAGACGAAGAATTCAGAGGATTTGGTGGGCCTTTTGCTTCAAAACAGGAAGAATATATAATTCTGCTTGAGCAAGAAGAAAAAAGTGTTAACAAAATTCTTGAACAGTATGGTTCACTAGATGCCATCGAATTGAACTTGTTATCCGTTAATCAAAAAATTATATCTTTAGCAGTAAAAACTACGGATTCCTCTACTCCACATGTAAGTTATCAAATATTAATGGGAGCATTTTTAGAAGAATGACAGTATTAGACTTTATAGAAAAACTAAAAATAATTGAAGTTAAACTTGAACAAATATCAGCTTTATATCACATTTTCGCTTGTGAATTTACAGATGATGTGTTAAATTTCAAAAAAGAAGAAGTTGAAACAGCCCTAAAGTATCTTTCAGACGAGGAAAGTGCTTCATTCGGTATGAAACTCGGACGTTGTTTTTCAGATTGTCAAGATGAGCTTGAAAATTTAGCATCTATGAGTGATACTGATTATTCAAAGAAAATAGTAAAAGTTGAAAAGTTATTTCAAGATTTAGTAACTATCTATTATGAAGTCTCAAAAAAATCCACAAAAACCGATAACACATCTACTACAATTTCCCAACACGAAGAGTATCTAAAAGAAGTTAAATCAAAGTTAAAGGATTTAAACTCTGCAGTTGAAAACGCAAACAAATTAATTGATGATAAGATTTTTACTCTTCTTATTAATACAGTTGCAATACTTGGTATATTTGTTGCTATTGCGTTCGCTGGATTTGGTATGACATCAATTTTCTCTAACATTGATTTTTCACAAGCATTTATTTCAAGTGGAAATTTAGTAAAATCTGTTTTTTTTCTGTTTTTAGTTTCGTTGTTATCATACAATTTATTGTTCCTCTTAGTTTATTTTATTTACAAGTTGTCTCGACCGTTGATTTTGAAAGTCAAACAAGACGATGATGGAAATGATCTATTAGAGACTTTTTCAAACACAATGAATTTGTGTCCATTTATTTGGATTGATGTAATAATGTGTGTGTTGACAATCGGTTTATTTGTATGGTGTCAATTTATATAGATTGCAATTCATAATAATGTAATAGTTGATAAAAATAGAGTTAATAATTCAAATGAACTGGCAAACCATTATGGCTTTGCCAGTTTTATTTTTTCGCGATTGATTAAAGTGTTGATTTTAAACTTTTTGTAAATACTGAGAATTTTTGTGTAACATTTTCGTCTTTTTGTCATATATATATGAATGTTAAAATTCAATTGGGGTTTGTGATGACAAAAGTTGAAAAAAGGGCAAGTGTTGAAATACTTGAAATGTTAATAGAACACGAACTGAGTCTTGGTTATGAAAATGCCGATGCAGATTTTATATCCGAGTGCGTTGGGTTATGTCTTGCAATTCAAGAAACCAAAATAAACCCTGAAGATGTTAAAAAAAGAAAGAATAAATTATTGAAACTGATGGGAGAAAAGTTTAAAGAGGTGAGAAACGGCAGTAACAAGAATACTCAAGATACATAGCAAACCAAGAAACAGTTTGCTTGTAACATTAAAAGATCGAATCGAATATGGATTAAACTCCTTAAAAACTGATGATATGAATTTAGTTGCAACTTTCGGTTGTGATAAAAATATCGTTGCCTCTGAATTCGCATTATCACAAGCACAATATTATTCTAAAACAGGGCGAATACCAAAGAACTCTGTTCTTGCTTATCAGATTCGACAGTCATTTAAGCCGGGGGAAATATCAGCTGAAGAAGCTAATTTAATTGGATATGAGTTGGCCGAAAGATATTTAAAAGGCAAGTTTGCATTTGTTGTTGCAACTCATATTGATAAGGCTCATATACACAACCATATTTATTTCAATTCTGTTTCACTTGATTGTTGTCACAAGCACCGTGATCGGAAATACTCTGCAAAAAACATCGCACGATTAAGCGACTTGATTTGTATTGAACATCAATTATCTACAATAGCGAATCCGCAGCATCGAAATACATCGTATGCAAAATGGGAGGGATACACACCGTATCTCTCCCATCGTGATTTGTTGCGGAATGATATTGATGAAGTTATATCCATGATGCCAAAAGATTTTGATGCTTTTCTTTCGTTTATGAAAGAACGAGATTATGAAATAAAGGTTGGCAAACACATTGCTTTCAAGAAGAAAGAACAGAAAAAGTTTATCAGACTTGGTTCTCTTGGTGAAGGTTATTCGGAAGATGACATTCGGCTGAGTATTGCAGAGAAAAGAACTCGCACTTCAAAAACAAAGCAAAATGAAAAAACTAGTTTGCTCATTGATGTTCAGAAAAAAATTGATGAAGGCAAAGGACAAGGCTATGCTAATTGGGCAAAGGTATTTAACCTTAAACAGATGGCAAAAACAGTAATGTTTTTGCAAGAAAATGATTTTGAAAGTCTTGAAAAACTTTCATCTGATATTGATGCTCTTTCATCAGAAATATCAGAAATGAAAACAGCAATAAAGAACTTGGAAACTCGATTAACAGAGCTTTCCACACTAAAAACGCAGATAATCAATTATACTAAAACTCGTGAAGTTTTTGAACAATACAAGGCTTCAGGATATTCAAAGACTTTTCTCACAGAACATGAAGGCGAAATCATATTGCATCGTGCAGCAAAGAAAGCATTTGATGAACTCGGAGTAAAGAAATTGCCGTCAGTTAAATCCATAAACAAAGAGTTTGAGGAAGTGTTAAAGAAGAAAAAAAGTTTTTACCCGCAGTATCATTCATCAAACGAAAAGTACAGAGAAATGCTGAAGCACAAAGCAAACATTCAATCAATTCTTGGTGTTACTGTTTCCGAAAAAGAACAGGAACAATCGCATTAAAAGCAAACGTCCTCAAGGACATAATGAACTAGTTCGATAAAATGGACAATGAAAGAAGTTCCTATAGATACAAGTGTTTATAAGAGAATTACTCAAAACACAAATAAATCTAGCTTCAAACATAGCATGCTGTACTTTTGCTGTTGCTAAATAGAGTAAAAAGAAAGGTATAATATTAGTAGCTTTAATTGGACTTTTGACACAGTTGCAGATACCTATGAGAAACTGCGACCCGGATATGTTGAAAAAGTGTATTAGGCTGTATACGAATACAAATCATAAATAATCTGAGCTGTGTTGTTGAAATCGGTATCGTAAGGGGTCAGGCAACATTATCATTCTTAAAAACAAAAAATTATCTTGTTATCTTGATAATTTAAGATAACTGTGTTATACTACTAACGAAATCAACTAGGAGGTGTAGTATGGATAAAGTTAGAATTAGATATATTAAAGAATGGATTTCACAACTTCCGCCGGGTAATATCACCTACAAAACAATTAAAGGGAAAAAATATCCCTACTATCAATGGACCGAAAACGGTAAGCAACATGGTAGAGCTGTAAAAGATTTTGAATTAGAAGACTTAAAAGAAAAAATAGGACAAAGAAAATCTCTTGAACAAAAATTAAAGGAATCTGGAGCCTCTGAAGACTTATTAGAAGATAACTTTTTCTTTTCAACTGTAAAGGTTGATAAAGAATTATTAGATTTTGTTGCGCCTGTAAGAAATTATAAAAAACGTAATTGTTACTCAAATCTTCATAACTATATTTATGGTGACAATACCGATAGGGTGTTTATTCTTTACGGATTAAGAAGGACTGGAAAAACGACTTTAATTCGCCAGATAATTTCTGAAATGTCAGAAGAAATGTTAATGCAAACTGCATTTATACAAATCAATTCATCTATTGATATAGCAAAACTTAATATAGATTTAAAACAACTTTCTAAAACAGGATATCGCTATGTGTTTATAGATGAAGTTACTTTAATGAACGATTTTATTGATTGTGCTGCATTGTTTTCCGATGTGTATGCCACAAGCGGGATGAAAATTGTTCTTTCAGGTACGGATTCACTGGGCTTTTTGTTTTCTGAAGACAGAGAACTTTATGACCGTTGCTTCATGGTGCATACAACCTTTATTTCGTATGCAGAGTTTGAAAATATATTAGGTATCAAAGGCATTGACGAGTATATTCGTTACGGTGGCACGATGAGCCTAGGCGGTGTAAACTACAACCAGTCAGGTATGACATTTGCCACAAAAAAAAGTACAGAAGAATATATTGACAGTGCTATTGCAAGAAATATTCAGCACTCCTTGAAAAACTATCAGAACGGTGAACATTTTCGTCATCTACTTGAATTATATGATTCAAATGAGCTTACAAGTGCAATCAATAGAATAGTTGAAGATATCAATCATCGTTTTACTATCGAAGTTTTAACAAAAGATTTTATTTCAAATGACTTATCTCTTTCTGCGAAAAACTTACTTCGTGATAAAAAAGAACCGGACGATGTACTATATCGAATTGACAGAAAAGAAGTATCAGAAAATCTCAGAAAGCGTCTTGAAATTATAAACAAAGCTGAGCAATCGGTTAATATTACCGAAATTCATAAGACAGAAATAAAGCAATATCTTGATATGCTTGACTTAACCGTTGACCTTGATACAGTTTATATGACTGACCTTAACAAGAAAGAAAAGCGTGTTGTGGTTGCTCAACCGGGTATGCGTTATTCTCAGGCTGAAGCATTGATAAAATCTTTAATGAAGGATGACATCTTCCGTGAGTTATCGCTTAGAGTTAGAAACAGAGTTACAGAAAGAGTACTGAACGATATCCGTGGACGAATGATGGAGGATATTGTTGTACTTGAAACCAAGATTGCTAAACCTGACTGTGAAGTGTTTAAATTAGTATTTGCAACAGGTGAATTTGATATGGTTATTTTTGAGCCTGAAAATGAATGTTGCAGTATTTATGAAATAAAACACAGTACAGAGATAGTTCCTAATCAGTACCATCACCTTATCAATGAAGAGAAATGCAAAGAAACAGTATTTCGTTTTGGTGACATCAAGGGAAAATATGTTATTTATCGCGGAGAGTCCAATACCGTTGATGGAGTTCAGTATATTAATGTTGAGGAATATTTAAGTGCTTTGTAATCGGAATTGGTAAAACGAGAGTCGTTTAGTAATGAGCATTGAACTTATTAGGCATGTTTATCTGAAATGTATAGTTCGTTGACTGAAAACGCTACTGCAACGCATTTAATGTATTCTATAAAGACCATATGCCTATGATTGAACCTATTGCTAAGTATGTGTATGAAAGAACAGAAAATTATTTTGTCGTGTTAGACAAACAGACGTTAACCTTTCTATATGTGTTTTCATCGAAAAGAAAATGGAATGACAAAATGGAGGAAACAAAATGGCTACTTTTTTAGAAATAAAACAAGTGTTAAAAGAAATTTTTAATATTGAATCAGATGTAGATGAAACCTGCGACATTATAATCCCTACTTCTTGCATCTTATCAGGAGTGTCAGATATCATATTTTCGAATGTTGATTTAAAAAACGCATTTGATAGTTTTCAAAATTACAATACAGACAACCTTGAATTATCGACACAAAAATATCGCGAAGTTGCGTTGCAACATTTGGGACCTGTGGCAAGAGGTCTTGTGCCGTTGGAACCTATCGTTGATTCGAACAATGGGCTCACTTATTCGATTGGACCTGCATCAAGCGAATACACTATCTTCTTATTAAACGAAATTGCTGAACGGTTTAAAACCGAAGGAAGGAGAAGTGTTGGGGATTTAAAAGGTAAAATCCGAATGATTCTTAGGCACAATATAAGAAGATATACAGAGAATGAAAATTCGATGGAAATATTGGCGGATATACTCAGAGCAACAACGATAAAAATCATTTCTACAAAAACACTTACAATCTCTGAACTAAGAGATTTTTCGGCATCATTTGAATTTCACCTGATTTATAAGCAGGGTGTTGCTGTTTCTGAATATACGGACTTACAGGAGATGTATTCATTTGGAAATTACCTTGTGCGCCATTCGAGAGAAGAAATAACTTCTCCACCGCTCAGACTCTACAACAAAG